>JALHTA010000393.1 GCA_022865545.1 Actinomycetota bacterium
AACCTTTTTGATATTCTTTGAATCTTCATTTTTTCTCCTTGTCTTCAAATTATTAATATAATAATAAAGTTTTTTCCTGTTCAGCTCAAATACTTTTTGAAACATTATATCTATTCGAAGGAATTATTAATATAACCGGGGTGGTCCATAAATTTATCGGACAAATAAAAAAGACCAGATACTGATCTGATCTTTTCTATATAATAGAACTACCTTTGCATCAAAACTATAGTAGATACATATAAATAACAGGTAATCCCAATACCAAACTATAAATAATAATTATTCTTTTTCTTAAGTAGCAGGCATATACAGGATAAAGTATTTGATGTCCTGATAGTTTATTTGCCTGCTGTGATCATTTCTTCCATTTTCTTTACATCGACTTTTGCAGGTTTACCATTTCCGCCTTTTTCTTTCTGCATTTTGTCGATCTGGTCTTGCATCTCATTTACCCTGGCAAAGAGCTTCTCTACCATATCATCATAAGTATTGATGATCTCGTCTTTGCTCATTCCTTTGAATTCTCCCAGACACTCTTTCATCTCTTTCTCCTTCCTTATTGCTTTTCTTGCCAGCTTTAATGTATTAGAAAGAAGCATGGCAATAGTCATCGGCCCCACTCCACCGGGAACCGGAGTAATATATGAAGCTTTTGGCTCAACATTTATAAAATCAACATCACCTATAAGAGTGCCGCCCTTCTTATCAAAATCTTCTGCACGCCACTCTAAAAGTTCGGGACTTGCTTTATCCTTTGTGATCCTGTTAATTCCTACATCAATAACAACCGCACCTTCTTTTACCATATCTTCTTTAATAAGGTATGGTACTCCGGCAGCTACAACAAGGATGTCGGCATCTTTTGTGTGTGACTTAAGATCACTAGTCTCAACATGACATATTGTAGGTGTGGCCCATTCATTTAAGAAGAGAAGGCTCATTGGTTTTCCTACTATTTCACTATGTCCTACTACGGTAACATCTTTTCCCCGCATGGGTACTTCATATCTTTTTAACATCTCCATGATTCCTGCTGGAGTAGCTGGTACAAGAAAATCCTGTTTTGCAACCAGGCTGCCCATATTCATAGGATGAAAGCCGTCTACATCTTTTTCCGGATTAATGGATTCTAGTACTATTCTTACATCTACTTGTGGAGGAAGCGGCAGTTGGACAAGTATCCCGTGAATATCGGGTCTCTTATTAAGTTTCTCGATCTCCATAAGAATATCAATAGTAGAAACAGTATCATCCATCTTGATAGTCTCGGAATGTATTCCTACTTGTTCACATGCTCTTCCCTTGCTGCTGACATAGATCTTTGATGCCGGATTTTCACCGACGAGTATTACTGCGAGTCCGGGTTTTAAACCATTTTTTTTCTCAAACTGAAGAATTTCCTCAGAAACTTCTTCTTTTATCTCTGAAGCTACTTTGGACCCGTTTATTAATGTGGCCATCTAAATCACCTCATTTTTAAAATTTTCAAGTGCTATCTCTACAAAATCAATAGTCTATGTGATAATAATAATGAATATTATTATCATTACTATCGCCTTCCAACTAATTAATTATAGACATGAGAATATCATTGTCAAGGAAATGTTACATAATTGTTACACAATTTATTGCAGTTTTATATTACCGGGTTTTTTATTGATTCT
>JALHTA010000394.1 GCA_022865545.1 Actinomycetota bacterium
ACTGCTGATTTTATTGGTGCAGGTAATTTTATAGATCTGGCATCAGTAAAGCTTAATAAAAACATCTATGAGCTCACTACTGAAACAGGTGGAAGCTTCATCCTGGAGAAGGCTGCAAATGAACAAAATGTAGGTGGTCATGGCATCAACAAAAGTTTTTCTTCGTCTGCAGCTGCAGAAAATAGTACGGAAAATGGACAATTAGTTTTTTTTATCCGTCCTGAAAAAATAAAGATATCCAGGGAAGACCGCCGGGGAAAAAACAGCTTCAAAGGGATAATAAGTTCAGTTATCTTTGAGGGACCGGATATCAGGCTTGAAATTCAATCACCTGATACTGGAAGTATCAAGATAGAGGTCAAAAATGATGGCCCACTCACTGATTATGCTGTCGGTAAAGATATTGGTTTTTACTGGAATACCGACACGGGAATACTGCTTGAAAATTAGACATATGGAGTTAGATATAATATTTCTTCGTGCTTTAATTGTTTTTCCTGCTATAATAGGCAATTGATGCAAAGTCAGAAATCGCCATAAGTATGGATTGATATCTTTCTTTAAAGTTTTATAGGTCTTGGACAGGAAATCTTTAACTTCGTTTATCATCACCTTAAACCATCGGATTATTAATTATTATTTGTATTGGAATAAAAATAAAATGAATTACTTTGAAGAATTTGGAATAAAAAAAGAATTAGTTAAGGCAATTACGGAATTGGGTTTTGAAAAGCTTACCCCTATACAGGAGAAGTCAATTTCCATTTTAAAAGAAGGCCGCCGAAATTTTATCGGTATGGCCCAGACGGGTACCGGAAAAACTGCTGCTTTCGGGCTACCGCTCATTAGCCTTATCGATGCAGGCTCAAGGACGATACAGGGGCTTATACTGGCCCCAACGAGAGAACTTTGTGTACAGATAGCAAAAGATCTTGAGCATTACTGCAAGTACCTAAAGGAAGTAAAAATAACTGCAGTTTATGGAGGGGCAAGCATAAGGGACCAGATAAGCAGCATAAAGAGAGGCTCACATATAGTGGTTGCTACACCTGGCCGTCTTACGGACCTTATAAGAAGGAAGAAGATAAATATTTCTACTGTTAAATATGTAGTTCTTGACGAAGCTGATGAGATGCTGAATATGGGTTTTCAGGAAGATCTTAATGCAATACTTGAGCTTACCCCTACCGATAAGCTGACCTGGCTTTTTGCGGCTACCATGCCTAAGGGGATACATGCAATAACATCAAAGTATTTGAGTGATCCTTATGAGATCACCATTGGAGAAAAGAATGCTGCGGCGGATAATATCAACCATATCTATTATATGGTACATGAAAAGGACCGTTACAAGGCATTAAAGAGGATTGTGGATGCAAACCCTGATATTTTTGCAATAGTGTTTTGCAGGACAAAATTAGAGACCCAGGGAATAGCTGAGAAGCTTATAAATGACGGCTATAATGCCGATTCCCTGCATGGTGACTTAAGCCAGAATTTACGTGACAAGGTCATGAAACATTACAGGGACAGGTCCCTGCAGCTATTGATTGCAACAGATGTAGCTGCAAGAGGCATAGATGTAAATGATGTAAGCCATGTAATAAATTACAGGCTCCCTGATGAGTTAGAGATCTATACACACAGAAGTGGAAGGACCGCTAGGGCGGGAAAATCAGGAATAACCATATCAATTGCCAATACAAAGGATATGGGGAAAATAAGACAGATAGAAAGACAGATAAATAGAAAACTTGTTTATACAAAAGTGCCTGGCGGTGTAAAGGTATGCGAGGCTCAGTTTATGTCTTTTATGAAAAAAATACAGAAAGTAGAGATAGACAGTGAGGAAATCTCCAAATACCTGCCTGCAATGCATGATGAACTTAAAGATATTGATAAGGACGAGCTTGTAAAACGTATCGTCTCCCTTGAGTTCAACCGTTTTATAGAATATTACAGGGAAGAAGAAGATTTAAACATAGATTTTAAAAAGAAGGACCATATAAGTCCCAGAGGTGCAGATAAAAAAGACAATAGCATGTTTATAAACCTCGGCTCTATGGACGGTTTTAATACCGATAGTATGCAGAATTATCTAATGGAGATGACGGGGCTGCCCATAAAAGTATTTGAAAGGATAAATATTAAAAAGGCTTATTCTTTTATCGATATAAAGGGACCCCATATGCCCGATGTCCTTGATTCATTTGAAAATGAGGTCTATAAAGGAAGAAGAATAAGAGTAGACGGCTCGGGAGGCAGCAAAAAATCCCAGCCCCGTAGTTCAAATTCATTTTCCAGGGGTAAAAGGGGGGTTTATGGAAAGAGCTCAAGAAAAAGATACAAAAACTAGGGCACCCTTGATCTATCTAAAATAACTTCAAGAACTGTGTATAAATATAATTAATCTATACCCCTTATGATATAGATTCCCTAATTTTTACAAATTTTATATCCTAAAGGGTATGATATTTGTAAATATAAACCCTATAAGGTATAATATTATTTAATTTTTAGAATATTAATATAAAAACAGTAAAAATCTTATATAATATACCTTAAAGGGTATATTGATGACATGAAGAAGAAAAAAAACAATATAAGTGAATTTGTTAAAGGAGAAAGAAAATTAGCAAAGCTGACACAGAAAGAGCTTGCCTTAAAAGCTGGTGTCGGCTTGAGGTTCATAAGGGATATGGAACAGGGGAAGACTTCCCTAAGGACAGATACAGTAAATAAGGTTTTAAAACTTTTCGGAAAGATTATTGGTCCTGTTGATCTTTTCAAAAAATAGGTTTCTTATAATGTGAGAGTGATACTCAATGCAAAATAAATATAAGTCTGCAGAAGTCCTATATAATAATAAAAGAGCCGGTATTATAAAAAGAACAGACTCCGGATATGAATTTATTTATGACCTGGATTATCTTGGTGATAATAGTTCCAGACCAGTTAGCCTCTCTATGCCACTATCACAAGAGATATACCGGTCCAGGGAACTTTTTCCTTTTTTTGAAGGACTTCTACCTGAGGGATGGCTCCTGTCACAGACCAGTTCGGTATTGAAAATCGATGTCAATGATAAATTCAATTTACTTTTAAATATAGGCCGTGACACCATCGGTGCAGTAAGTATTATCCCCCTGGATTTAAATTGAGGTGATTGTATTGAATAAATGTCTATGTTGCTATAAAGATACCGGAGGTTCCGCGAAATATCATCCCGAATGTCTAAAAAAACTATTTGGGGTCAACTGGGTTCCGGAAATTCCAATAAATTCCCGTGATCTCCCACTCGAAGTAAGGAAAAAAGCTGGAAAGATGTCTATATCAGGGGTACATATCAAAGCATCTGTCAGGTTGGACAAACATAATAAATCACTCTCAATAGTAGATGAAGGAGGAACTCATATTCTTAAACCCGAACCAGGCGAATATCCGGAACTTCCCCAGAATGAAAATCTCTGTATGAATATTGCAGAATGTCTTGATATTGAAGTTCCTCCCCATGGACTATTCCCTATGGCAGATGGAAAACTATCTTATGTGATTAAGAGATTTGACAGGACTTCAGGTAGCGAGAAGATACATATTGAGGATATGGCACAAATACTTGGTCTTCCGCCTGATTCAAAATATGATTCTTCACTTGAAAAGGTGGGCAAGGCAATTTTGGAAAATACGCAAAACAAATACCTGAATGCTATAGATCTTTTTGAAAGAGTTACCCTTAGTTTCGTATTGGGAAATGGAGATATGCATCTAAAGAACTGGTCACTTCTAATTCCTGATGATAATAGGATAAGGCTGGCTCCCTGCTATGACCTTGCCAGTACAGAACTGTATCTCCCTGATGGTGATGAGTCTGCCCTGACTATTAATGGGAAGCGCAGTAATTTAAAGAAATCTGATTTCCATTCTCTTGCAGATTATTTGGAGATCGATCAAAAATCAGTTAAAAACTCCTTTGATAAGATTATAGATAATCGCAAACAGGTTATTTCTTTAATAGATGATGCTCCGGATTTTAAACAGAAAGAGGAATTTAAAAAAATTGTTCTGAAGCACTTTGATAGAATTTCTTAGCTTAGTATACTTGAACATTAAATCAATTTAGAATTCTTTCCTTATGTATACAAAAAGTGATACTCTCATAGAAATAAAGGTAAGGACAGCCATTATCCCTGTAAGAGCCACTACTGCGAATAGTGTACCTATGTTTGCCGATACTGACGCAAAGAAATTTGAAAGTCCCCCACCTTCAAGACTTTCAAAAAAACTACCTAGAGTTTGCTTAAGGATCTCGCTCCTGAGACCCAGTCCGGCGATCATAAAGAATACTGTAGAAAGAAGTACCGAAGCTCCTAACCCTATTATCATGCCATTCTGGCCGAATCTGAAAATAATTGGCACTAAAAAACTTATGGTGATTACCGAAAAGAATACCATTGAAAATACCCTGCTAAATGTAAAGACATTTGAATAGTCAATATAATCTGAACTAATAAACCTGTCTAGCACATATCCATAAGAAAGAATAAAAAATGTTAGTATTATTATGGTGAACATTGCATATAGGTACCTTGAATTTATTATTGTGGATCTTTTAAGCGGCATACTTGCCATCAGGGAATCTGTCTTTAATTTATCTTCAAGGGTTATAGGTGTTATCACGATGATCACTATATATAATATGCTTATCATCAGCCACATATCAAGCATTGAAATCTTAAACATCACTGCACCAAAAACCAGAAGTATAATGAAGTTTATAAGCAGGTTGTTTCTGCCGAATATTAAGTCTTTTTTTATTAATTTAAGCATTTAAAACTCCTTTCTTTTGTAGATTGATATAGATATATTGATTGAGACAAAAACTGCCAGTACAATAACAAACAGTATTAGGACTATAGGTATCCATGTACCATATCCTTCTATGGCCTTCCCGAGATAATATACCAGATCATTATTTCTTATCATCCCGATTATTCCTGCCAGACCTCCAGGTCCCTGATAGCCGGTCACGGTACTACTAGCTGAAATAATATATGATATCCCGGCAATAAATCCTGAGAATACACCCATAGATATGATGACCCCTGCAGTAATAAAAACTGTAAAACCAAACCTTAAGACAATTGGTACATATATGCATACTATTAGTACTATCGGGAGGATCACCAGCAGTATTGCTCCTGCAGATATCTTTTCCGCCAGCCCTACCTGTATTATTGGTAGATATTTATCCATTAAAAACCCTATAAGGATTATCCAGGCATATATTAATATAATCATGGCTAGAGATGAGACATACCTCGATATAATAATGGTCCTCTTTTTAATGGGAAGGCTATTGTAAAGTATATCTATATTATCCCTTAGCTCTGTACTCATCGGAATCATGACTACAAAAAGGCCAAAAAACACTGGCAGCATGAGATAGAGGTCTATATTCAGACTGAGCCAGGCGGGCCCAAGTATTGTCCAGAATGCGAGGTTAATAAGGAATGCGGTCTTATTTATCTTTAGGTCCTTTAAACTGAGCCTAAGCATTATTTCCTCCATTACTTGAAGTCATAAAAAACATTATGTCTTCAAGTGTAGGTTTTTCTATTGTCACATTGCTTTTAAATTTCCTGGCCACTTCCCTTACATCTGATGTCAGTGCCTCGAATCCGTATTCATGTTTTCTTACCCCGCGGAAAAGATTGCCATAATCTTCAGAAAGCAATTCATTTCCACCCTTTATAACACCCCATGACTCCAGGACAGAATCTTTCTCATCAGAAAAGACTATCTCCCCATTTTTTATAAAAGTCACAAAATCTGCAATTCTTTCAAGGTCGGAGGTTATGTGGGTTGAAAAGAGTATGGACTTCTTTTCATTCTGTATAAGACCGGAGAAAATATTCAATAGCTCCCTCCTGAACACAGGGTCAAGTCCCGAGGTGGGCTCATCAAGTATGATAAGATCAGCATTATGGGAAAGAGCCATTGCAAGCTGAAATTTCATCTTCATACCCCTGGAAAGGATCTTGAACTTGGATCTCAGATCAAGTTCGAAATCACTTGAATAATTTCTAAAGAGATCCTCATCCCACTCTTTATAGAACTGGGATACTATCGATTTATTCTGGGAAAGTGTCAGATGTTCATAGAAAGGAGGCAGGTCATATACAAAACCGATCCTGGATTTAATATCTATCTCATCTTCCAGATTGTCTTTTCCAAATACTCTTATGCTGCCATCATTTTTCCTGATGAGGTTCATTATTAGTTTTATTTACTGTAGTCTTACCTGCTCCATTTGGGCCTATAAGTCCCATGATATAACCATATGGCAGCTGGAATGAGACATCTTTTAATGTGAAGTTTTTATATTCTTTTTTTAGCGAATTGATCTCCAGTATATTATCCATTATTCTTCCTCCTTATATAGTATAGATAGCATCTCTTTTAATTCTTTATAGCCTATATCCAGCATCCTGGCTTCGGCAACAGCTTCTGTAAGTTTGTCTTCCACTGCTTTCATCTTCTTCTCCTTTAAGAACTCCTTGTTCTGGCTGGCAACAAAGCTGCCTTTCCCACCGACAGTATCTATAAAGCCTTCCTTCTCGAGCTCTTCATATGCTCTTTTTGTGGTGATAACACTGATTCCCAGCTCTCTTGCAAGCTTCCTTATTGAAGGAAGTGGCTCTTCCTCATCAAGTTCACCGTTTATGATCTGGTTCTTGATCTGTTTTATTATCTGCTCATAGATAGGGTCCTCTGAAGAATTAGAGATTATTATCTTCATGTCTTTTTAGCTCCCATCTGTAATTATTGTTATTACTGTATATAACATATATGTACAGTATAGCTGTCATGGGACAGTTGTCAAGTTTTTTTGAAAGTTTTTTTATAAAGGTTCTTTACTATTTAGAGGATCTTATGAAAGGTTCGAGTCCCCTATGGGCTACCAGCACAATTGTCATTCTAAGTAATAAGACCCCTATTACAGAGGTCTTATTAATCCTAACTATGTTTTTGGTAATCTCTATGGTTTACCAATCATAAATTCCTGCAAAACATGTCCATACTCATGGAAAGTCTTAACTGTATACATGCCATCGGGAAGATCTGCTTCGAAGTTCGCTGCTCCGTATGGCATATCAATTGAGAATACCTCAACACCATCCATATCATATATCTTTACCCAGTTATTGTTAGCATATTCCCACCAGAACACGAATTCAAATTTGTGGTCTTCATTTATCCATACCTGGTAACAGGTCATCTCTTGATCACGTACCCAGGGTTCTGGCTCTGGTTCTGCTTTGGAATCGGACTTTGATCCACCATTACAATAATAAGTCACATTTAAAGTAAACAAATCATTTTCTTCACCCTCATCACAAATTATTGTAACATCGGGTGTACCTATTCCGTTTATAGATCCATCAAAATAATCAAAATCAACATAACCGTTATCTGTAAAAGTTCCTGACCAGTCCACATGCTCGCACTCCCAACAATATAATTCCATGTAAACCTTAGTAATATTACAACCACCTGGACAATTCCAAGGATAAGTTCCATCGGGCTCGTCATAAGATTCATTATAACTTTTTGGAGCTGCGTATAAGGAAAGTGGAATAATAGTTAGGATTAGCATTGATATGATTGTTATTGCCAAACTTAAAATTAACAGTTTTTTCTTCACTATTCACCTCCCTTCGTATGTTTTCTGAGATAAAATATAAAACCAAACTAATTATTAAATTATGGTTTTACTATTTTATATACTTTTAAAAACTAACTAAACAAAAAACTCTAAAATTTATTCAATCATTTTATTATATATATACTAATGTATTATATTATATTAGTTATTATAAAATTGTAAATATTAATTTGACCTTTCCGTTAAAAATTTATATAAATTGTTTTATGATATAATATCCAGATTATAAATTTTATTTATAATTCTTATAATTCCTTCATAATCTGGTTCGAAATTTTAAAACCTGGAACATACACATAAGTCAGGTATATGAGTTTCCCTTATAAATCTATCTTTTGAATAAACAAAGGGATATGTATTACAGGAAAAAACATAAAATATACCCCTATTTTCTGGCTATTTATGGAATATTTCTTGGAATTTATCAAAAATATTACCAAATTTAGGCATATTTAAGCTTATAAATAGAGATTAAGTCTTTTATGATCTGGTTCCAACTAAATTTTATATGGGCTACCATTGGCCCCTAATACAAGAACTTCCTTTTTTGACCTTACCCCAGTCTTTAATACAGTCCTTAACTTAGAATCTAAGCCATTTGTAAACCAATATCAACAACCCTGG
>JALHTA010000395.1 GCA_022865545.1 Actinomycetota bacterium
AGTCAGCAGGGATACGGTAAGTCTAAAGAAGAATATAAAAAGAGTCGTACTTCATGAGATCGGCCATTATTTTGGTCTTAGTGAAGATAGGCTCAGAGAGCTTGGTTATTGATATACTAAAATATTTTTCACTTTAAGTGAAAAATATATTTACTAATATAAGAGAATTATTTAGTATTTTCACATATTATCTGCTATAATTACTTCATGCAGTCAGTTTTCATATAAGTATGTTTTAATTAATGAAAGTCGATTGTACAATATTATTAAGAAAGAAAAGTCGATTAGAGAAAAACAAATTATTTAATAGGAGTTGATATAAATTGGTAGCAGAACAAAAATGGGGCGATGAAAGCCTTGAGAAAGTAAAGATAACAGAAGAGCTTCCCCTTCTGTCTCTTAAGAACAGTGTGGTATTTCCCTATCTTGCCACCCCGCTTGTTGTCGGAAGGAAGAATTCCCTGGAAGCTGTAGAGAGCGCTTCCAAGGAACATAAGATAATCGTGGTGGTTGCACAGAAGGAAGAAAACAAGGAGATCATTGAAAAGGAAGATCTTTATGAGATAGGTACCGCCTGCGCAATAAAGCAGGTCGTAAATATTAGCGATAATGAAATAAAATGCGTTGTCGAAGGTATATCCAGGGTAAGGATAAAATACTTCACACAGGAGAAACCTTATTTTAGGGCTTCTGTTGAAGTTATCAGTGAAGAACCCTATGCAGAGGATGAGGAAATAAAAAATACTAATACTACTATCAGAATGCAGGTGGAGAAATTTATCCAGCTGGGTATTCCACTGCCTACTGCTTTCGTGGTAGCAGCAACGAATATTTCCAGACCGGAGGTACAGGCAGACCTCTTTGCATCTTACCTTCTTACAACCACTGCACAAAAGCAGAGGATACTGGAAGAAAATAATATTGCAAAGAGGCTGGAGCTTCTGACCGGATTCCTTGGTGAAGAACTTAAAAAATTTGAGGTCCAGTCCCAGATAAGGGACAAGGTCCAGAAAGAAGTCGGTAAGACCCAGCGAGAATATTTCTTAAGACAGCAGCTTAAGACCATTAAGGAAGAGCTCGGTGAATCAGATGAATCCGTAGCTGTCACAAATGATCTGAAAGAAAAGCTGGATAAAAAGAAGAAAATGCCAAAAGATGCAAGACAAAAAGTAGAAAAAGAAATGAAGAGACTTGAGGGCATTCCCGCTATGTCTCCGGAGCATTCTTATATAAGGACCTATATTGAATGGATGCTTGATGTCCCCTGGTCCGAAAAGACAAAAGATGTCCTGGATATTAAAAAGGCTAAGGAGATACTAGATAGGGATCATTATGACCTCGAAAGAGTCAAGGTCCATATATTGGATTATCTTGCAGTGAGAAAACTTAAAGGAAAAGCCACAAAGGGTCCAATACTCTGTTTTGTCGGTCCTCCGGGTGTAGGCAAGACTTCACTTGGGCAGTCAATTGCCAGGTCTACCGGAAGGAAATTTATAAGGATGTCTATCGGTGGTATAAGGGATGAAGCTGAAATCAGGGGCCACAGGAGGACATATGTTGGCGCCCTTCCAGGTAGGATAATACAGGGACTCTCACAGGCAGGGACCAGTAATCCTGTGTTCATGCTTGATGAAATAGACAAAGTAGGAGCAGATTACAGGGGAGATCCTTCATCTGCTCTTCTTGAAGTATTGGATCCTGAACAGAATAATTCATTCAGGGATCATTACCTTGAAGTGCCTTTTGATCTTTCAAATGTGATGTTTATAACTACTGCAAATATTCTGGAAACTATACATCCGGCACTTCTGGACAGGATGGAAGTAATAGAGATCCCGGGATATAGTTCCGAGGAAAAGATCCATATTGCAAATAAGTTCCTTATACCAAAGCAATTGAAGGAACAGGGAGTTGAAAAATACAATATCAAGTTTGCTAGTGATGCTGTTTACCTGATTATCGAGGAATATACCAGGGAAGCCGGTGTAAGGAACCTTGAAAGGGAGATCTCGAAGATATGCAAAAAGATAGCAAGAGAGATCGTCGAGGGTAAGAAGCATTCAAAGATAGTCACTACCAAAAAGGTAGGAGATTATCTTGGAGTATCTAAAATACAGCCAAGTGAGATCGAGGATAAAAACCAGGTCGGTGTAGCAACCGGACTTGCATATACTCCCGTTGGAGGAGATATCCTTCTTATAGAGTCCACCTTTTACAAGGGGACAGGAAAGATGCTTCTTACAGGAAAACTTGGAGATGTGATGCAGGAGTCCGCTAAAGCGGCATTAAGCTATATCAGGTCCAGGGCTACTGAATTTGGTCTTGATGATAAGGTATTTAATAAATCTGATATACATATTCATGTGCCTGCCGGAGCCATTCCCAAGGATGGTCCATCCGCTGGTGTTACTATAACCTCGTCACTGGTATCAGCCTTTACGGGAATACCCGTGATAAGAGACACAGGTATGACTGGAGAAATAACTTTAAGGGGAAGGGTACTTCCTATTGGCGGTTTAAAGGAAAAGCTTCTGGCCGCTAAGAGATCGGGACTCAAGAAAGTAGTAATGCCTTCGAAGAATAAAAAGGATCTTGATGAAGTCCCCAAGACAATACTTAAAGGACTTGAACTTGTATTTGTAGACAATATTGATGAAGTTGTAAAAAATACTCTTGAAAAGGATCCTTTCAAGGTAAAAAAACTGGGCAGTGGTCCAGTCTATGGTACCCGTGAATCAGATTTTGAGAGTGATACAAACTTTACAACAACTGGGAACTAGACCAGCATTTCCGGTTCGATTTATGGTAAGCTACAACCCTCTCTGATAGAGTTCAGGGAGGGTTGTAATTCATTATCTATACTATGAAATATAATAAAAATAATAGAATAAACGTGGAAAAAATAACTGTAGAAAAGATGATCATACTGTATTGCAGCAAGCATCATGCCGGAATCACACCTTGCGATGAATGCAGGGAACTTATTAATTATTCCCACCTCAAACTTGACCAGTGCAAATTTGGTGGATCCAAACCTGCATGTTCCAAGTGCAGCGTTCATTGCTATAAGCCCTTGATGAGGGGAAAAATTAGAGGGATTATGAGGTATTCCGGACCAAGGATGATATACAATCATCCTCTAATAGCAATAAAATATATGATCAATAAAATGAGATGACCATAATAGATTTACATAGTTCAAAAAAATTCAGTTATAATACTTGCAATTTTATTATAGAATTATAACAATTTATTTAATTTAATTTTATGGTAAAAGAGAAAAAATCGTCATGTAGAATTATCTCTGTTGTAAATCAAAAAGGCGGAGTCGGTAAAAGCACTTCTGCGGTCAATGTATCTGCATACCTTGGACAGAGCGGATTTAAGACGCTACTTATCGATATGGACCCCCAGAGTAATGCCACCAGCGGTCTTGGCATATATCCTGAGAATATAAAAAAATCTTCTTATGATGCTATTATAAATTTTGAAATACCTGCAAAGACCGTGCTCAAAACCGATTATGAAAATCTTGATATAATGCCCTCCTCGGAAAAGCTGTCGGGTGCTGAGGTGGAGCTTGTCTCAAATTTTAAAAGAGAATACAGATTAAAAGACATTATTGACCAATTAAGCAGTGAATATGATTATATACTTATTGACTGTTCTCCCGCCCTTGGGCTCTTAACTATTAATGCTCTCACAGCATCAGGTGAAGTACTCATCCCCCTCCAATGCGAATACTACGCACTTGAGGGAATTGCCAGGCTCCTTAAGACAGTAGACCTGGTAAAACATAATCTTAATAAGAGTCTTGAGATCTCCGGAGTGGTCCTGACGATGTATACAAGGACCAGGCTTTCGGACCAGGCAGTTAAGGAAATAAGAAAATATTTTCCTGGTAAAGTATTCAAAACAATAATACCGCGTAATGTCAGATTGGCTGAAGCTCCAAGTTTTGGAGAGCCAATACTTTCATATGATCCCAGCTGCAGAGGGGCCAGGGCTTATGAGTCCCTGACAAAAGAGTTGTTAGACAGACACAGGTATAAATTAAAAGAAAGAGAACTAAAAAAAGAAATAGAACCTCTTTCAAAAAAAATAAAAGTATTCTGGGATACCGGGGCCGCACCCAGGCATGCTGCTTCCAAGAAGAAACAATAATATAACAGAACTCATTAGCAAATTTGTTTACCGGATCAATATTTTTTCACTTAATTCTTAATCCTGATTTATCCTATATCTATCCACTGATTATAAAGAATAATTTGCCTTATCAGAATAAATATACCTTTCTGATATAATACATCCATGGATTTTAAAATTCTTGATAAATTACTTGCTGGTGAAAGACCTTACCGCCTAAAACAGGTCAATAAGGCAATTTTTAAAGATCTTCTTACCAATTGGGATGATACCACAAACCTGCCTCTGGAACTGCGCAGTATGCTTAGCAGGCAATTTCCACTTTCAATAGATGGCAGGATAATCGATTCCAGGGAAAGTGACTCTGTAAAGGCTATTATTAGAATAGATGGAGATATGCTAATAGAAACGGTCCTGATGCAGCACAAGACTGGCAGGAATACTGTTTGTGTCTCTTCACAAATAGGCTGCGCCCTTGACTGCCTTTTCTGCCAGACCGGGAAACTTGGCTATAGGAGAGATCTTGATCCTTCAGAGATAATAATGCAGGTCCTGTTTTTTCAAAGATACCTTAAGTCCAGGGGATCATCAATATCAAATATCGTATTTATGGGAATGGGCGAACCATTTCTAAATTATGATAATGTACTTGAGGCGGTAAGATCAATAAACAACCATGAGAAATTTGAAATAGGTGCCAGGCACATATCTATTTCAACAGCAGGTCTTCCGGAAAAAATTAAATTATTTGCGGACGAAAAAATCCAGGTTAATCTGGCAGTATCATTAAATGCCCCGAATGATGAGCTGAGATCAAGGATAATGCCCTTAAACCAAAAGCACAAAATACCGGAACTTATGGAATCAGTAAAATACTATATTAAAAGGACCAATAGAAAAGTAATGTTTGAATATGTACTGATCGATGGTCTTAATGACTCAGATGAGATCGCAAAGGAACTTGTAGATCTACTGAAAGGTATTTTATGTCTTGTGAACCTGATACCATATAATGGAGAACCTCCCTTGAAATCACCGCCAAAGATAAGGACCGGTGCTTTTAAAAATATCCTTCAGGAAAATGGACTCAATGTTACCCAGAGATCCAGATTCGGTTCGGATATAAAATCCGCATGCGGCCAGCTTGTCTTTGGTGAGGAAAGAAGTGAGGGCTAATTTTTAAGAATTTATATATGGATCACCAAATCATCAAGCATAAATAATTGGTTGGAACTACTTAAATACTTCTTAATTCTATCATGATCTTCATTTTCTCTGTCTCCCTTGAAATAGACCTCAATAAATTCGATCCTTTGTTTTTGTTCAAAATACGCATATACAATGCGGAGGGATGATCCTTTTAAGTATCTACAAAACAACCTGGCCTTAATAATATACAAGATCTCTGTTTGGGTGATGACATTAAAATGTTTACTGTTCCCGAGAGGAATGATTGTAACAACATTTCGAAACTCTTGTAAGTCATCGATTAATGATATGTATTTCTTCCCAAGGCGTTTGCAGTCTTTTTGAAATTCAGGTAATTCATCAAAGTTCATCATCATAGTTTCTTACAGAATATCTCTCATCACGATAAAAGACGCTCTCATAAGAAAGCTGCCCTCCATCCTGTGCGGACCTCCAGGGAATGTCCCCGTGAGAATAATCTTCTATCTCCTTTGCATTTTTATCGGAAAGACGCGCTAAAACATTATCAATATGTTCGATTTCACGAGCAGAGAGTACATCAAGATTTGGGCGCTTATGCGGAAGATATTTTTTCTGCTCATACTTAAAATAGCTGCTTTTTACTGCTTCAAGTTCTCCATTTTTCTGCATGTCCTCAATAATGGATCCCAGCTCGGCTGATGTCGGACCGTGATGATTTTTTATATAGGTCGCTCCCATTAAATTTTCTTCAAATTTCTCGTAATAATCAAAGTCAATGAAGTAAAGCAGCTTATGGATTACTGTCTCACCAACATTTGGCTTACTGCCGACCTTACCCAAAACATATAGGAGAACCTGTTTAAATTTTTCAAGATTCTTTTCTGTAATACGGATCTGCATGCTGCCTTGTTTTTTTGCAACCTTCCCTGGAAGTGTAACTTTGTGTTTTGTTTCACGGCCAGCAAGAAAATCATCAAGTGTCATATCAAAGATCGCCGCAAGCTTCTTTGCTTCGGTTACCGTAAGCTCCCTCTTTCCTTGTTCAATTTGTATATAGGTAGGGCGGGATATGCTAAGCTCTGACGCAAGATATTCCTGTGTCATATTGTGTCTGGCACGCTGCTTTTGAATGAATTTCTCAATCATAATTACTCATTTTTATATTGGTTTTCTAAAACTCTTTGAGCGATTTTCAATCCCTTTAGGTCTTTAATCGTACCTATAATATAAGCAATGTAGTAATTCTTGTCAAGATTAATGTAAAGATTTTATACATTTATTAAAACTTTGGCCAGCTCTTAGTTACCCGGAGATCCAGAT
>JALHTA010000396.1 GCA_022865545.1 Actinomycetota bacterium
ATAAGTCTTCTTTAATAAGTATTCTTCTATCAGGCTCTCTTTAAATTGTATCCCGCATATCCAATAGCTTTCTTCTTTATGCAGGTATCATAAGTATATTAATTCCTGCAAGACCGACTTTTAAGCTTACTTTGCCAATAAACTATTTGCTGGTTTCCTCATCAGAAGTTTCATCTTCTACTTCTTCGTCAGCTGCTTCATCTACTTCTTCATCTGTAGCTTCTTCTTCAGCGTCTTCTTCGGTAGCTTCTTCTACTTCTTCATCTGTAGCTTCGTCTTCTACATCAGCTTCTTCTTCAACTGCATCTTCAGTAGTCTCTTCAATGGATGCATCTGTATTCTCAGGAGCTGCTGTTTCTGTCTGGCAAGCAATCCCAAAAATTGATATGGATAGTGCAAATATTGCTATTATTATAGTAGTGCATATCTTTTTCATCTAGTATCCTTTACTTTCAATATATTTTACAAATTATACTGCTTAAGATATGCGGGATCCCTTATCTATCAATGAAAGATAGTATAAGCCTTTTCAATCTAACTAAAACAAGGGTAAAAAATGCCCAAAAAAAGAGACAACTAGCTGGTAGCTGTCCTATTCCTTGAGAGAGTATAGGTGATTATTTTTAAATTATCAATGATTTTCTAAATTGTTTTTCTAAATTGTTTTTTTGTCCAATTATTTTTAAAAGATTCTAAAATCCATATAATATATATGTTTGAAAATAATATATTG
The DNA here is from genome assembly GCA_022865545.1 of Actinomycetota bacterium. Classification (GTDB taxonomy): domain Bacteria; phylum Actinomycetota; class Humimicrobiia; order Humimicrobiales; family Humimicrobiaceae; genus M55B120. Next base: position 734 of record JALHTA010000396.1, read on the forward strand.
AAGCTATAGAATTTGTGCTTTCCCTTATTGCATCTGCAACTATGTTTGGATTGAACTTTGTAGAAAAGAGAAGAAATAAAAAGTAAAAAGAATGGATCCTTAAATCATCCCATTCTTCTTATTCTTAAGGATTCTTACTTTGCCGGTACCTGGGAAAACCACCCTTTTGTATTATTGGCAATTCTTACCAGGGTGAGCATTAAAGGGACCTCTACAAGCACACCTACAACTGTGACAAGGGTAGCCCCGGACTGGAGGCCAAATAATGATATTGCAACTGCCACTGCCAGCTCAAAAAAATTACTGGCTCCTATCATAGCTCCGGGAGCAGCAATGCTATGAGGAAGCTTCCAGGCCTTAGCCCAGCCATAGGCGATTATAAAAATAAGGAAGGTCTGGATCACCAGAGGTACTGCGATCAAGGCAATGTGAACCGGATTACCTAAAATAATCTCACCCTGGAACGCAAAGATGATCACCAGGGTTAAGAGTAGACCGATGACTGTGACTTTATTAAACCTTTTAAGGAATACATTTTCAAAATAATGGATTCCCTTCTTTTTTATTATCAGCACCCTCGATATATAGCCGGCTGAAAAAGGTATGACTACAAAGAGTACTACTGATAGAAACAATGTCTTGTAAGGAACGGCTACATCGCTTATTCCAAGAAGGAAAGCAACGATAGGGGTAAAGGCAAAAAGTATGATTAAGTCATTTACTGCAACTTGGACCAGGGTATAGGCAGCATCTCCATCTGATAAATAACTCCATACAAATACCATTGCGGTACAGGGGGCCGCGCCTAAAAGTACCGCTCCGGCCAGGTACTCAGTTGAAAGTGATGCAGGAATAAATGATTCAAATACTATTTTAAAAAAGAGGAAAGCAATACCATACATGGTAAAAGGCTTTATGAGCCAATTTGTGACAGTGGTCACAGTAAGACCTTTTGGTTTCTTGGTTACATTTACAATGCTTGCAAAATCCACTTTTAGCATCATAGGGTAGATCATCAGCCAGATAAGGACTGCCACCGGTATTGAAACATTGGCATATTCAAATCTGCTTAAGGTATTGGGGATTGCTGGTAGAAACTTCCCCACCGCTACTCCGGCAATTATGCATAAGATAACCCAGATCGAAAGATATTTGTCAAAGAAGCTGATCTTCTTTCTCACTTATTCCCTCTCCCGCATATCTTATCCCTATCTATGGCTTTTAGTTTTTTCAGGTCGGATATTATTTGTTTATCTTTCCTTAGATCTTTGCAGATCATTTCTACCAGTTTTCTGCTAAAAAGTCCCGACCGGCTATTAATATTATAATTGACCCATAGTCCGTCCTTGTCTGATTCTACCAGATCCGCATTCTCGAGCAGTCTCAGATGACTTGAAATGGTGGGTTGGGACAAACCTATGATATCAGTGATCTCACATACACAGAGATCCTGTTTTTCATTTAGAAGATACACCATCCTCAGCCTATTTTTATCTGCTAAAGCTTTTATTATCTTTTCAATATTCTTTATATTTTGATCGGGCATTATCCTGGTTTCCTGATTCCTTTTATAAATCGCTTTATTTATCTTTCTTAAAAGCAGAGACTTTTATGCTCAAAACTGATTCTTCCAGATCTTTAATTTCATCCTTGTCCAGGTCTAGATCATTTTTAATAATGACCGCTGAATTATCGCTAACAATATAATTAATTGGAAAATTAGTCTCATCCAATATTTTTACATCTGTAAAGCCGGCCTTGCTTACAGCATTCAGATAATCTTCCTTGATAATTGCACCCGAAATACATCCGACATAAGCTGATACATTCTTTCTAATAATATCAGGCAGCTCTCTGGTAAGTACTATATCTGATACCATGATCCTTCCACCAGGTTTCAGGACTCTGAATGCTTCTGAAAAAACTCTATCTTTATCTGTTGAAAGATTGATCACACAATTAGATATTACTATATCTACAGTACTATCAGCCACCGGCAGATTTTCTATCTCTCCCAATCTGAATTCAATATTGCTCAAATTATCTTTTTCTGCATTTTCTCTTGCCTTTTCCAGCATCTCCGGGGTCATGTCAACACCGATCACTCTACCTTCAGGGCCTACCCTGTCTGCAGCCAGGAAACAATCAAATCCAGCCCCTGATCCAAGATCCAGGACAATCTCACCTTTTTTTAAAGATGCAAGTGCTATTGGATTTCCACATCCAAGTCCAAGATTGGAACCTTCAGGGACTTTATCCATATCCTCCTGGGAATATCCTATACTTGAACTTATTTCATTTACCAGGTTCTCCTGCCCACAGCAATTGGTGATGGGTCCGGAACAACAGGAACCACTGGTTGCAACTTTTGCATAATTATCCCTGACAGCTTTTTTTATATTATTATCACTCATAATCCTATCCTACTTAAATATTAACTATATTGATATATTTAAATATATAATTATTACTTTGTCAAGTATTTTTTACATGAAGCGATAGGTGGACTTTTCTCTTTTTAAGGATCCTGCGTTAAGGTCCCCGGATTGTGAAACTTTGAAAATGTCCAATACCTTATTTATACTATATTTATCGGCTAAATAGTGAAAGAATTATTATCAGTAAGAATAAAATAAATTATATAATAAACTGGATAACATTTGACTTTTCCCCAAATATTAAGCCATGGGTAATACTTAGGAGGAGTATATTAAAGTGGAGCCCGCGATCGGATTTGAACCGATGACCTTTTCCTTACCGAGGAAATGCTCTACCAACTGAGCTACACGGGCTGGATGTTTATGGTGGAGGAGAGAGGATTTGAACCTCTGAAGGCTAAGCCGGCAGATTTACAGTCTGCTCCCTTTGACCACTCGGGCACTCCTCCACAATGGAGCCGGCGATCCGATTTGAACGGACGACCTGCTGATTACAAATCAGCTGCTCTACCAACTGAGCTACACCGGCAAAAAAAATTGCCTTACCATTATCAACATCAAAAGGTAGATTGTCAAGAAAACAAATACCAATTATTTGTCTGGCTCCGCAAATAGCAATATTAATAAAAATGCTATAAATTTTCAATAGCTAATTTAACTGCACCCTCTACCGGATTGGCAACAAGCGGTTTAAAGTTTATTTTATTAAACCTGCTTTCAAGGCTGCCCATCACAAGATCCCTGAAATATTTCTCACACTTAAAGAGACCCCCCACAAATACAATATCAAATTCTTTGCCTGCCAGTCCGAGTTTCGATGCCACTGTTGTAACAGACAGCACTGCTTCCCCTGCTTCATCTGCTAAAATTTCCCTGCTCACCTTATCTCCATCATATGCAGCCTGGCATACCAACCGGGCGATCGAGCCTATCCTTTCCTTTGAAAAGACCTCTCCATAGGCCCAGCCAATAAGATCTACTTCCTTTTTAAATTCCAGCTCATTTAGAATAGCAACTGAAAGCAAGGTTTTTTCACCCCTGCCATCATATGCTTTCATAACGGCCCTCAAAGCTTTCACGCTCACTGAATATCCGCTTCCTTCATCTGCAAGCAGATAGTCCCATCCTGTTGAACCTGCCTGACCCCCGCTTTCATTTATACCAAAACAATTGGACCCTGTACCCGCGATTATAATGAGCTTGTTTGCCGCATCACTTCCTGCTTCCAGTCCGATCCTTGTATCATTAAATATAAGGCTTTTTTGGAGATCAAGATGATTTTTTAATATATCATTATGGGCGATCTTTCTATAATGCCGGGTATCATCAGGGACATTAAATCCTGCAAAACCAAAACAAGAACTCTTAAAATTTATTTCTTTATCTATCCCGGCCAGTTCCATGGCTTCAAATATTGCCTTATTAAGATTGTCTGCAGCTTTTTTTACACCAACACTGGTAAAACTTCCTGATCCGGATATTGATTCAGATATTTTGTTACCTTTGCTGTCTGCAATGCGGGCAGTAGTCTTTGTTCCTCCAGCATCAACACCTAGAATATATATCATAAAAAACTTCTCCTGCTAATAATGATTTAATTATTATTACTAATCTCCCCTAATATTAATATAGTCTAAATAATAACTCATTTTGTTTATGAGCAAAATAATTTTTATATTGTTTTAAAATCCGGTAAAACAAATATAATACTACTATATGAAGACTCCGGTATATTTATGGTAACAAAGATGATTTATCATCGTAAAGGGATTTGGCTTTAATAAGCAACCAGGAAGGAGATTCAAATGGCATTTGATAACCTTATAAGGAAGAGTATCGCATCGGGAAGTTTTTACCCTGCTGATCCGGATGCACTAAAGAAACAGATAGACAATTTCATGGATAATGCTGAACCGCTGGACCTGCAAAATATAAAAGCCATTATAAGCCCGCATGCAGGCTATATATATTCCGGACAAATAGCAGCTTACTCTTTCAGGCAGGTCGCAGGCATCAAATATGACAGCATACTCATAATAGCTCCATCACATGCAGAATATTTTGACTACGCTTCAGTTTATCATGGTGATGCCTATGAGACCCCCCTTGGACCGGTTAAGATTGATAAGAACAGGGCAAATGCCCTTGCTGAATCCAGTCCCCTGATCCAGCAATCTGCTTATGGACACCGTGACGAGCACAGCCTTGAGGTACAGCTGCCTTTCCTGCAGGTCATATTCGGAAAGGATATGAGTATAGTGCCGGTAGTGATCGGAAACCAGAGCAGGGAAAATATTGAAGAGCTTGGCAGTATTGCTGGAGAGCTTTTTTCTGATGATAATATACTAATAATCGCAAGCACTGACCTATCTCATTATCATCCATATGATACTGCTTCAGGGCTTGACGATAAGGTAAGCGGACTTATCGGTTCATTTGATACCGGCGGACTTATGGAAGAATTTACTGGTGGTAGTGCAGAGATGTGCGGCGGCGGTCCGGTACTGGCTGCAATGATGATCTCAAGGGCAATGGGGGCTGACTCTTCAAAGATCATCAAATATGCAAATTCCGGGGATGTATCAGGTGATAGGAGTTCAGTTGTAGGATACCTGTCTGCTGCATTTTATAAAAAATAGATCGTCAGTGTCCATATGATAAATAAACCCATCGGATTTAGGAGATATTTATGAAAAACCTTGAACTTTCAGAAAAGCAAAAAAAACTTCTTCTTGAAATAGCCAGGGATACTATCAGGAATACAGTCCTTGGGACTGCACAGATAGATCATGAGATAGATGATCCTACCCTGGAGATCGAATGCGGCGCATTTGTAACGATCCACAATAAGGGGGGTCTGCGCGGCTGCATAGGAAATATTATTGCAGAGACACCTTTGTGGCTCACTGTAAGCAATATGGCCGTACAGGCCAGTACCGCCGATCCCCGTTTTCCTCCGGTATCTGCTGATGAGCTTGATGAGATCGATATAGAGATATCCGCACTTTCTCCACTATGGAAGACAGAAGATCTAAATGAGATAGAGGTCGGAAAGCACGGGATACTAATCAAAAAAGGTTTTAATCAGGGTCTTCTACTTCCCCAGGTGGCAATAGAGTATGGTTTTGACAGGATGAAATTTCTTGAACATACATGTATGAAGGCAGGTCTTCCCGGTGATTGCTATAAAAGCGGTGACTGTGAGATATATATCTTCTCAGCAACAGTATTTGGAGAAAAGGATCAAGGATGATGACCATACCAGTTATATAAAAAGGTCCGCTATCTCTCTGTCCAGCTTACTTACGATTACCCCTATTAGTCCAGGACCAGTATGGGCGCCTACCGCAGGTGTACACTTTGTTATCATCGAATAGACAATATTTAATGATCCCTGCAGCCTTTTAAGTATTTTCTGGGACTCGTCAAAACCGAGTGTATGGATTATTGAGACCATTACCCAGCGCTCTTTTCTAAAGTCCCTGGTCACCCTTCTGGTTATCTCAAGAAGGGAACCATATCTTGTGAAGGATATCCCTATCATTCCCACCACACCATTATTTATCCCGAGCATTGGTTTTATCATAAGAAGCCTGGAGGCAAAACTTGCTATTGCAGGGACCCTTCCGCTCCTTCTTAAATACTTCAGGGTATCTATGGTCCCATATAGCCGGATATTTTCCCTCAGGAATGAAAGTATTCTTGATATTTTTCGGGAAGAATATCCCTTTTCTATGGCCCGGGCAATTGCTATAACCATAAAACCTGTTCCCATAGTGCCTGAACGGCTGTCAAATATTTCTATCTTTTCCTTAGCATCAAGAAGGTCCCTTGCGATAAGAGCAGACTTCATCACAGCAGACAGATTGGAACTTATATGTATGGAAAATATCTTCTTATGTTTTTTTAAAAGTCTTTTATATGCTTCGACAAAATCATGAGGTGATGGAGAAGAGGTCGAAAATACGGCTTTATCTTTTTGTTGAAGTTCGTAGATCTTGTTTGAGTCTATATCAATACCATCCCTGAACTCTTTGCCGTTTAGGTGGATATAAATAGGGACAATACTGATATTGTATTTTAGTGCGATCTCTTTTGTTATATCGGAAGCACTATCGGTCACTATGGCAAAATCACCGGAGCCAGCATTTTCAGCATACTCCATAGCAGTTGACTTTTCTGCCTTGTTTGCCATATTAATAGTATAAATAGATAAATAAAAGAACTATATGATCGTCCAGGCTGCTTTATTCTTCATCGCCTTTTACAGCTTTTTCTATCTCTTTTAATTCTTTTTTTACTTCTTTAGTTGCTTCAGTGGTCCCTTCCCTGAAACCCCTTATAGCCTGACCTAAGGATTTTCCCAATTCAGGTAATTTCTTGGGTCCAAAAATGATCAGTGCTATTACTAATATTATTACAAGTTCCTGCCATCCTAATCCAAACATATGACTACCTTCACCTCTCTTTTTAACATTCTAATATTGTTATAGACTAAATATTATACTTATTTCCAAATAAAAAGATACTTCTCCATCCTGTTTTAATCTCCTAAGCCGCTGATTTTACTATTAGGATCTATATTAAATATCCAGACACCTTACTTATGATTATATCAGGTCATGTCCATATTTTCCTATATAACCTTTGCAAGCAGCAAGGCAAGCTCATATAGAAGTATCATGGGTGCCGCCAGAACCCCCATCGTGACCGGGCTCCAGTCAGGTGTGATTATTGCACAAAGCAGAAGTATTACTATATATACTACCCTCCACTGCCTCCTTAGCTGCTTGACCGTTAAAATATCAATCTTTATAAGGAATACCAGGACAAGTGGCAGCTCAAATATAACACCGGCCCCGATCAGGAACCATCCGATAAAGGTTACATATTTTGTAACGCTGAGGGTCTGTATGAGTTCAGATCCTTGCGCTATGAGCCAGTTTACTGCTATAGGGATCATTAAGAAATAACAGAAAGTGATCCCGCCATAAAATAGGATAAAAAACAGTATTGACACAGGTATTATCCTTTTTCTGATCTTCTTACTGAATGCCGGAAAGGCAAAACTAATTATCTGAAATACCAGCAGTGGCATTATTACTATGGCCGCAGCCATAAATGATATCTTTATGTTTACAAGAAAAGGCTCTGTTATGTCCAGAAAAACCAGGTCCTTATTTATAAGTGGCTTTGTAAGCAGATCGAGAAGTGTATTATGAAAAGGATAAGCTATCCCGAAAAGTACTACAAATACTGCAAGAATGACTATTATCCTTTTACGCAGTTCCTCCAGATGGTCGATAAAGGGCATTTCCTTCTGGTTGTCCTTCGTTTTTTTGCTCCTCCTGCGGAACAATCTCTTTAAGCCCGATTTTTTTATTTTCTTTTCTTCATCCATATCCTCATTATATCCTTAAAATAGTTTTAATCTCTAAAGCGCGCAACCACCTGCTGTATGGTAGATTATTTGAGTATAAAATACAACTCCACCGGCCCAATCCGGTCTTACCTGATACTTGCCGCAAAAATAGACTCTAATATAAGGGTCCTTTCTTCCTGTGTCGCAATACGCGGCTGGCTATAGTCTTCCAGCATCGTTGTTATGATCACAGTATTTATGTGCCTGCCCTCATAGAAGATATGTTTTGCAATAAGTCCCTGCCTTGTACCGAGTTCCCTCATCTGGTCAAAAAACAGGTTTCCGAGCCCATAATTTATAAACCAGTCTTCGGAGATCTCGACACCCTGAGGTTGATGTGACTGGCTCCCGCTTACTATATCAGCACCCGCATCTGCCATCCTCCTAAAATCAATTTTCTGCTGGCCTACAGGCTCATACTGATAACTCTCAAGATATTGAAAGGTGAATATAACTATATAGCCCTGACTTTTAAGATCCTTTATTATCTCCTCAAAATCCTCAAAATTAGGCGGTGCCGATCCTGGAGAATCTTTAGTCGCCCAATCATATGCAGGCCCCCACCAGTTAAAACCTAAAAAGGCAAATTTATTGCCATTGGACTCTAGTGTTGCAGGTTTATATGATTCTTCCAGGTCCCTTCCTCCGCCATAATAGGGCCAATCCTTTTCATCATACATATCAAGTGTGTATATAAACCATTCATGTCCCTGGTCATTCATATGGTTTCCAGTCAGTTCTATTACATCTGTTCCGACATACTCAAGCAATTCTATATATGAAGGTTTGCTGCAAAAATATGGAAATCTGTCCACTGCCACTTCACAACCCTCTTTAAATGGAACTTCATTGCTTATATGAGTAATATCGGCATCACGCAAGATATCTACAATCTTTTCTCCGGGGTATTTATTGCCATACCTTTCCATACGATTGGCTGTCCCCCTAACCATTGCTGTTACACCTGTCATCATAAGGCTCGTGAACTTTGACATGTCACGGTTTGTGATCCGGGTCCCTTCAAAGGACGCTGCTGCGTTTTGAACAGCTTCTTTGTCTGTACCGGTAAGCATTACTGAAAATGCCAGGGGGTAATCATCATAATCAAGCTCCCTGTCAAATACAGACATCTCATTTATCGAAAGTACCTTAAACTGTTTATTGATATTTTCAAAGGAAGTTATTGCTATGGCTCCTTCGATTATCCTGAGGCTATCCTGTACAGCATCTCCTGGGACTACCTGTATATTTTCATTTAAGGGCTCTCCCAGTATCTTTTGAAGTATTCCATAATCTATATCCCCAATTATCATCTGTGGAGGGCCGTCCACATCAAGAATACCGTCAAATGCAGTTGTGTTTCCTGCCCACCAATCAATGATATCTTCCCATGCTGTCTCATCACTTATATTATAGAAAGAAACTACAGGAGCCATTATATAGAATATTTCCAGATCTTTATAAATATCTGGACCCATCGGGACGGCTCCAGCTGGTAAGATCTCCAGTACTGCCTGTGCCTGCTCCTTAAAATCTACGATCTCTACCCTTGTATCAAGTACTAGTAAGTCAAATAATTCAGATGCTATTTCCTCTGGTATTAAATCCTCTATCCATATTTTTACCGCAATATCCTCTTCCTCTTCTTCCATCACTGCCTGCCCGCCGTCTTCATCTATTTCGTCTGGCTCTTCCGTCTCAATGGCCGGATCTTTTTCAGCTTCTTCTTTAATCTCTGTGCTGGCATTAAAAAGACTGCAGGAAGAAGTAGTGGTTAAAAATATGATTGCAATAAATAATACAGTAAGAATAGTAAGAAGCTTTTTATAAGTACTGCTGACTCTCATATTGTATTTGGTAAATATTATTAATTGATTTCATTTAATTCTATATTTTTATATTCGAAAATTAAAGTATTTTAAATAATTATATAGACTTTATTGCTATGGGTGCTTAGAGTCATATTGCTTAGAATAATCCGGAAGAATCTAGACAGAGAACTTATCAAGGATTAATTATCTCTTTATCTGGTTCGAGTCCCCTATGGGCTCCCCAGACAAAATAATAAGACCCCTACTAAAGAGGTCTTATTATAATTTAGAAGTAATG
>JALHTA010000050.1 GCA_022865545.1 Actinomycetota bacterium
AGAAAGCCCACATTATCCTGTATTTCCTGCAAAACAGGTATTAATGCATTCTTGATCCCGGTAAATTTAGAAATAATATTATCGACCTTGATATTTTCTTCCTTGGTAAGCTCATATTTTGGTAGATCCATAACTCCCATTAGCCCTCTTCATTCATTTATTTATAAAAGGTAAATTTTCGCAATTGATTATAGCAAATAATAATTAATAATTGTAAAATTTTTTATACCGTAGTAGCATCAGGTGCCTATTATCCGGACGGATATGGTCGGGTTCATGGCTAAAGACAGCCCATAAATATAAATATTATTTCCCGGGAAGGTTTTTATGAAACAGATATTTAATGAAGAAGATATTGAAAAAAAGATATTTGATGACCGATGGGTAAAGTTTGCATTCGGTCCCGGTGGGATGATAAAGACTGAAAATCTCAATATGGGTATAACGGAGTTCAGCAAGGGAAAGACCTCTCTGGCACACAGTCATGATGTAGATGAAGCGCTATATATAATCTCCGGTAAAGGAAGTGCAAAAATAAATGAAGTGACTCACAGCATAAGGGCCGGGGATTTTATCCATATACCCCGGGGAAGCGAACACACCATGATCACAGATCAAAAAAGTAAGCTTAAAATATTTTTTGTATTCTCCGGAACAACAAAAATAAAATATTAATTATAAGCATTTTACCTGACCCCATCATACCCCAGGATCCATCCATACAGGTTAAAACAGACTAACCCCATAATGCATTGCAGAGGCAAAACCTGATAGAACTTTTTAGCTTTTTTATTTTTTGTATAAACTATATTGCAATATTAGAATATATTTAGTATTATCTTATTAAGATATATTTTTATTTATAAATTTTTAAAATTTTACTTATTTATTTTTCTGGAGGTAAGATGGAATACTTTAATATAAACCACGGGATAATAATTGAATGTAATTTCTCCGGGATAGACAAACTGGAAGCAATAGTGGAGGCGACCAATGACCTGGACTTTGTAGTTGGATACAAAGTAGGAGCAGAACTTGCAATCAGCTCCAGGATCAAAGATATTGTAGACACAATAAAGAAATATACCAACCTCCCTGTTATCTATGATCACCAGAAATTCGGCTCAGATGATCCTATGTTTAGTGGAGGTAGCTTCCTGGAAACTTTAAAGAATGCTGGTGTAGACGGTTTGATCATATTTCCTCATGGAGGAGTGGGCTCGCTGGAAGCTGCAATCCACAAGTGCATCGAACTTGGCATTCTACCTATAATCGGCGGTGATATGGTACATGAGGGATATACAGAAGAAGAAGGCGGCTATATAGATAATGCCGCCCCCCAGAAGATGTATATTGATGGGGCAAATTTCGGCGCAAAACATTTCGTCATGCCCTGTACCCGCCTGGACCGTATGAGGATCTACTGCCACAGACTCGGTAATATGGTAAACAATCCTATTCTATTCATTACGGGTGTGGGTGTAGAGACATGTGATGACCTTGTAAAGGCATGCGAGATAGTAAAGCAGTACCACAGCTATGTGATTATAGGCAGGGAAATAACGGATGAAAAAGATTACCGTAAAGCTGCCGAAAAAATCTGGAAAAAACTTCCAGTAAGCACTTAAGAATAAGTTTTTATGAAAGTATAAGTGGCAGGAGAAAAAATTGAAGAATGAAAATTTTTATAATTTACATGCAGATATGTGTAAGACTATTTCTAATCCCAGGAGGCAGGCTATCCTGGATACCATAAGGAACGGCGAGATGACTGTTTCTGCGCTTATCAAAAAAACAGGGATCAGTCAGGCAAATCTATCGCAGCATCTTTCGATACTCAGGTCAAAAGGAGTAGTAAATACCCGCAGGGATGGAAACAATGTGTACTACTCGCTATCAAATTTGAAGATCATTAAAGCATATGACCTTATAAGCGAAGTACTGGAAGATTCTGCTACTTCAAGGGACAAGGCGATAAAGGAAGGCATGGGAAGATAGACAGGCTACAGGTTGGACAATACCGGAACTAGCGGTTTTTCAGCTAGATAGTTTATAGCAGTAAAAGATAAGTCAATTAAAAGAAAGGTTAAAAAGAGGAGGGAATAATGTCTGATAATAAAGAAAAAAACGGAAAGAAAAAAATGGCGATGGCAGTAATGAGCGGTGATATGGATAAGCTCTTTGGAGCTTTTATCATAGCAACAAGTGCAGCAGCGTCAAATATGGACGTCACCATGTTCTTCACTTTCTGGGGACTAAGGGCCATAAAGAAGAATGCCAGAACAGGCAAAAGTTTTATGGGCAAGATGATGGGTATTATGGAAGGCGGAGACATAAATAAGGCTAGTCCAAGCAAGTACAGCTTTGGCGGTATGGGAAGATGGATGTTCAAGAAGATGATGGGGGCCAAGAAAGTCGCTTCACTTCCGGAACTAAGACAAATGGCTCTTGACCTGGGGGTCAAATTTTATGGCTGCCAGATGAGTATGGATGTAATGGAGATTCCAAGGGAAAGCATGATAGATGAAGTCGAGGATTGCGTGGGCGGAGGATTCTTTGTTGAAAAGGCCCTTGAAGCAGATGTACAGTTTTTCATTTAATTAAACCTGCTTGCAAGTGATCGCAGTTAAGGCTAGGTATTTAAGTCAAATGAGCATTAACTGAAATATGCTGGGATTAATATTTGAAATAATCATGTAAAAAGGTAAATCAGCAAAATAATTGCAGATTTACTGAAAAGTTAATAAAGAGGAGATAAATAATATGGCTGAAGAATATAAGGTAGACATGGAGCTTGATCTCAAGGGATTATTATGCCCGCTTCCAGTGGTAAAGGTAAGTCAAAACATTAAAACTATACCAGTGGGCGGGATTATAAAGGCAGTTGCAACGGATATCGGAGCCCTTGCTGACTTCCCTTCCTGGGCCAGAACTACCGGAAATGAAGTCTTGAAAACAGAACGTAAAGACAAAGATTTAATTTTCTATATTAAAAGGATGAAATAATATGGATACTTTTTCATTTATAGTAGCCGGAATAATGGTTTATATTGCAGTTGCTGTATTTATTGGCGGTATGATATATCAGATAACCGGCTGGTTTAGAGCTCCAAAGTCTTCTGTAAGACTGGGGCTCTTTCCCAGACCGAAGACAAAGACCGGAAGGTTTTTTAAGGTTCTTAAAGACTCTTTTATATTTCCCCAATCTTATTCTGTCGACAAGGCTACCTGGATCTTTGCCATAGTCTTTCATGGGGCACTCCTAGCGATCCTTCTGGCTCATTTCAGATTGGTCCGTGAATTTACACCACTTGTAAAACTTCTGGGGCTGGACGGCCTGGACAGCCTTTCTGCACTTGGAGGAAAGACTTTGGGAATAATAATAATATTTCCAGTGCTTTTTTATCTTTTTAGAAGATTTATCACTCCCCATAAGGAACTCTCTGTACCGGAAGACTATTTTCTGGTGATAATCCTTATATGCATTATCGCTTTTGGGGACCATTTACGATTCTTTGGTGATTTTCAAGTAGCCGATTACCGTGAATATGTGCAGAGCCTTCTGGTATTTAAACCATATTATCCGGAAGCTATTGCAAGTTCAAGTTCAAGAATAGTCCTGAGCCTCCACGTAATGTTTGTGAACATATTAGTAATATATTTCCCATTCAGCAAATTAATGCATATCGTTGGTACTTTTGCTGCAAATAAAGTAAGGAGTGATTAGTGGTGGGTAGTGAAAATAGAGAAGCATTAAAAAAAGTCTTAAAGTCAAAGGTCAATAGACAGCTCCTTTATTATTTGGATCTATGTGCAAGATGTTCGATCTGTAAAGACGCCTGCCACCAGTATAATGTAACTAAGGATGTGCTGTATCTTCCTGCTTACCGGGCAGAGCTCATAAGAAGGATCTATAAGAAATATTATTCTCCCATCGGCAGGATCTTCCCTAAATTCTATGAGGGAAAAGATATTGATGACGAGAAGCTGCTTGATGAATTATATACCACAGCATATGCATGCACCGGGTGCAGGAGATGCATGTATTTCTGTCCCTTTAGCATTGACACTACATGGATACTCGGGGTCGCCAAAGAGATCCTCAATGCAGCCGGAAGGGGCTGTTCGATCCTGGAAGAACTTGCTAATGCTTCAATAGAAAAAGGCAAGAGTATTGATCTGTATAAAGACATAATGATCGATGTACTTAAAGATACAGAAAAGGAAATTCAGGAAAAAACCGGTGATAAAAATGCCTCGCTTCCTATCGATAAGGAGGGTGCAGACATTTTGTATGTGGCTCTTGCGGGAATACATACCATAATGCCTGCCGCTATTATTTTCCATGAAGCTAAAAAGAATTGGACGCTTTCTTTATTTGAAGCTGCCAACTATGGGTACTTTCTGGGAGATTCCAATAAAGCCAGGCAGATAGCTGCAAGGATAGTCAATGAAGCTAAGGCACTAAAAGTAAAGGAAGTCATAATCACTGAATGCGGTCATGCTTATCGTGTGATGAATTTCCTATATGAAGCATGGGCGAAGGAAAAGCTACCTTTTAAGGTTACGGGTATCATAGAAGCTATCAGTAACTATGTTGACAATGGGGATATCAAATTAAATAAGGGAAGTTTTAAGGAACCTATCACTTATCATGATCCCTGCCAGGTTGGAAGGAATGCCGGATTCTTCGATGAACCAAGAAAAATAATGAATATTGTGGCTGCAGACTTCAGGGAGATGACGCCTCGAAGGGAAAAGAACTGGTGCTGCGGAGGTGGAGGCGGCCTGGTAGCAAATCCCGATTTTGAGGATTTCAGGCTCAAAACCGGAAAATTAAAGATCGACCAGATAAAAGAAACTGGCGCACATTCCATTGTCAGCCCTTGTGAAAATTGCAGGCTGCAGCTGGATAATTTAAACCAGAAATATGATCTTGAACTTGAGATAAAGTCACTTATGGATTTTGTAGTAGATGCAATGCCTCTTCCGGGCAATTTATAAAAAATAATCTTTATGGTTTTTTGAATTTTGTCTCCTCATGTAATGGATGAGGCATTACTGGCTCTATTACCGTGGCTCCAAATACTTTATTTATTTCGTCTTCAATATCTGCTCCCGAAGGGACCTTGTGATCCCCAATAAAATAGTCTTCGCCCTTTTTGTATATGGGATATTGTTCTATGGTTCCATCCGCAAGTCTTGATCTCATAAAATACACAAACTCTCTTTTTTCATTCATTTAACCCTCTCCTCTGTATATTATGATTTTGCATTATTTTTATCAGCATAAGTCCTACATATATTATATTTTTATTTAAAATAAATATAAATCCATTATTTTTAACTCTAAAGGCCTTTTTATTTATTATAATTTTTGGTAAGATTTTAAAAATTTTATTATAAATAGATGCTATAAACTAATAAACTTTTTATAATTTAATAATACTTTGTAAAAATATAGTAGCCGAAAGATTAAACAGATATATATTAAATGAGTAGCAAAAAAGTAGGCAGGCGTCCAAAAATAAAATTATCACTGGTGCTCGGCATAATTGTGCCGATTATGATATTCGGATTATACTTCGGGTATACCAGGATCTTCAGTAATAATATCAATAATATTAATGCAATATTTTCAGGAGAAAGTCTCTATGTGGTAGTTGATGATATTAGCTATTCAGAAGGTCCCGGCCTCCTTCTTATGGTTAAAGCTGATATTTTGGCTGATATTGAAAAACAGGATTCTATAGATGAAATAGATACTATGGTATCAGACTCTGTGAAAACTGAAAGCAAACTGATAAATGAACAGAGGCTCAAGGAAGAAAAAGCTAAAAGTAATACCCCTGTAGAAAATATGGATGACCAGGCCAACCAGGATAATACAGATTCTTCATCTACCCAGGAAGTTGCTGCTGTACAGGGAGTAAGCTATGTTGAGTCACAGATGATACACTTGATCAATTCTATAAGATCAAGCCATGGCCTTCAGCTTCTTAATCCCAATCCCGTACTCAATAGTATTGCAAGGTCCAGAAGCCAGGATATGCTGAACCGGGGTTATTTTTCCCATTATACTCCTGAAGGTAAAAACATTTTTAATATACTTGTTGAAAATGGAATAATGTATGCCTGCGGCGCTGAAAATCTTAGCCAGGCATCACCTCCATCCTGGGGAAGCCCTGAAGCAGTCGTCAATAACTGGATGAGCAGCAGTGCGCACCGCGCAAACATGCTGAACCCTCATTTCGGTCAGCTCGGTCTTGGAGTCATGGACAGTGGAAACAGAAGGGTTATCACCCTTATTTTTATAAATAGATGATCATTGTCCTTTTTACTCCATTTTAGTAGAATTATTTTTTAAATTGACCCTTATGCCTGCTGTCTTAAAGATATCTGTCTGTTTTTAAGAATTTCAATCGGGGAGATCATAATCAGATTATAGCAATAACCAGGGAATAAAAAATAAATGAAAAAGACAATTTTATTTTTAGTACTTCTCACATTTTTAATCATCATACTTGCATGCACTTCACAAGCTCCTGAAAAGGAGGAAGCACTTCCTCCTGACCGTCTTTCAAAGATCCCGGAGGATACAGTTAAGATAAAACCGGAGGACGATCTTTTTCCACCCATACTCCATTCGGACCTCTGGCATGAACCCATACCCATGTCAGCTACTATCAATTCTGCAGGAGGGGAAGACTCTCCATTTATTACTCCTGATGGAAAAGATTTTTATATATTCTTTATCCCGGATGTGGCTTATAAAAAATAGTAATAATTTTTTAAATTTAAAGGAAGTCTATAATGTATAATATCACAGTACTGGGCGCAGGCTATATGGGAAGCGCCATCACATTTCCACTATCCAGGGATAATAAGGTGAAGCTCTGGGGAACCTGGCTCGATGACGGGATAATAGAGGAATGCATTGGCGGTCAGCATCCAAAGTTAAAAGAGCCTCTTCCCTCTTCAGTGGACCTGTTTTACTCAAGAGAGCTCAAGGAAGCTTTAAAAGATGCAGATATAGTATTTATGGGTATATCAAGCGAGGGTTTTCTTCCTGTATTTAAGAAACTCTTAGAGGTGCTTGACCATAATATATATATCTACACCCTGACTAAAGGTTTTGTAGATGACAATGGCACCATTAAGAGGACAAGTATTGCCGCAAAAGAATTACTGGATGATAGATTTCCCGGAGATCCTTTTCTATGGACCTCTATTGGCGGTCCGGTAAAGGCTCTTGAAATATGCAGGTCGGTTCCAACTATTAGCGTATATGCAGCCAGTTCAGGAAAAATGACCTATATGGCTTCAGGTTTCTCTACTGATTATTACAGGATAATACACACCGGTGATATTACTGGAGTCGAATTATCTGCTGATTTTAAAAATGTCTATGCCACAGGTATGGGGATAATAGATGGACTTTATGGACCGGAAATGGCAGGCAATTACCATAATTTCAGCTCACTTATTTTTAATCAAAGCATCCTTGAGATAGCCGGGATCGTTGAGGCGGAAGGCGGGCAGAAATCTACTGTTTTTGATAATGCAGGTATCGGTGACCTTTATACTACTTCACAATCAGGAAGAAACCGTAAATTCGGTGAACTTATTGGAAGCGGCAAACCGCCGGAACAGGTATATAATGAAATGCTTGAAGGCGGAGAACTGGCCGAAGGTTATCATACATTGAAGCTGGGAAAGTCCTGGCTTGAAGACAATCACAAAAACCTGCTTGATAAGCTGCCGCTCTTTAATATAATCCACAGTATAATATTTGAGGAAAAGGATCCATTAAAGGAACTTGCGGGCCTTCTGGCTAAACTTTAAAAAGACTGCAGTTTTAACAGAAGATACCGGATATATCACTCTTTAAAAGTATCTGACTGTGTCGCCATAAGAGTAATAAATGCTGAAAATATTGAAGCCATAAGTTGTAATAGCGGAGATATTATTATCATCAGTACCAGCCATCCTATAAAACTTATTCTTGGGTCAAAGAGTATCATGGGGTGACCAAAATTTACAAAATCTGCTGCTGGATCAAATAACATTGGGAAAGTAGTTCCCCATATTGCAAGCATTATGATCAGTGTTATCCCAGCACAAAAAAGACTGTATATTAATATTTTAGAAAATCCCTTTTTCCGTTCCTTGTACAGTGCCTGTGCTCTCCTGGTGCTATACCATCCCACCAAAAAGCCAAACAATATATTAAGTATAGGCACACCCATGCCAATACCGCTTAAGACTGTAAAAATAATAACCGATAATAATATCAATAACCAATAATGTAGTGTGAAAATTTTTTTCAAATACTTTCTCCTCTTTAATATTTATAAGTTTTATGCAAGGACCTTTAAATAGTATACCCACATAATTAACAGAATAAAATACTCAGATTCTATAAAATTATATCAGTAAAGATATGCTTATAGTGCTAAATCACCACAAGGCAGAAAAATATAATGTTGGATAGCATAGAAAGCTTATTTTACTTAAGTTCGTATACTTACAAGAACTAAGTCTCAGGTATTTTAAACTCTGGGATAAAACTTCAGGGAGAACGGTGATCCCGCTTTTAAGAAAATAGGGTTGCGCGAAGCAGCGCAACCCCTGAGGTCCAATGAGACTGATCAGGTCCTTAATCCTATTACCACCTGACCGCCCCGCAAGCTTTTATCAGGATGCTAAGAATAATAGATATTCTTGAAAACATCTTCACACTAACCCCCGTTGTAGTTTCTTTGGTCTAAAAATTCCTTCGGCAAGGAGACTAGCATTATTAGAATGATTGTACTATTTATATACTTTGAAAGCTACTATAGTAGAGCTATATTGATATTGCTTTATTTTATAACTATTTCGTATAATACTATCATATAATTAAATCAAAAGAAAATAACTTTTCTGATTTTATAAATTATTTTTATCCTTTGTTTTTTTAAGAAAAACAATATTTATTATATTAAAATTCTACTTATTCTATTATAATCATCACTGATTTAATAAGTATTATCCTATTTAAATCTATATGTATTTTAAATTAGTCTTAGAAGTTCTCGGAGGACTTGCTTTATTTATTTTCGGTATCAATAGATTAAGCAGCAGTCTTCAGAAGATCACATCAAATAGATTAAAATCCGTTATAAATATTGTTACCAAGAGATCATGGTCCACTGTCCTGGTGGGAATGTTTACAACGATGATTATACAAAGCAGCAGTGCCACATCTGTTATGACAGTAGGTTTTGTAAATGCTGGTCTCATGACGCTGAGGCAGGCAATAGGTATTGTCATGGGTGCAAATATCGGTACCACTATTACCGCCCAGATAGTATCCTTCAAAATAGACATCCTGGCATTTCCCCTTATCATCATCGGGTTTTTAATACATTTTATCGCGAAGAGGCGAAGGCTTAAGAATATTGGTATGACCATAATTGGTCTCGGTATTCTATTTTTGGGTATGACCATTATGAAAGGTGCCCTTGATCCATTAAAGGACAATGAAAGTTTCAAGACTTTCCTATTATTATTTAGCAAGAACCCTTTTTATGGCATACTCGCAGGTTTGGGACTCACTGTGCTCCTGCAAAGTAGTTCAGCTACGATAGGCCTTTTAATAGCCCTCGGTTCAGCGGGTCTTCTTCCTATTGAAGCAGCTATTCCCATCCTTATAGGCGATAATATCGGAACATGTTCGACTGCAATTATTGCAAGTATCGGTACCACTATAACAGCAAAAAGAACTGCCTTCTCTCATCTTGTGTTTAATCTATTCGGTACAGTTATTTTCATCCTGATCTTATATGTATTCAGACTACAGCCTTATATAATTAATTTTTCCGGTAATAGCGTGCCGCATCAGATCGCTAATATTCATACGTCTTTTAATATTATTACCACAGTTGTCCTATTCCCCCTGATCGGTTTCTTTGAAAAAATCGTAGTAAAAATCTTTCCGGGAAAAGATGTTACCGTGCATAAGAACGCCCTGCACCTGGACAAAAGACTCCTCCAGGCCCCGCCCCTTGCATTGGAACAATCTAAGAAGGAACTTACCCGTGTAACAAAGATAGCCCATACAATGTTGAAGCTTTCTTTTGAGAGACTTGCCAAAAGAGATACGAATATTGAAAACAAGATCCTTGACAGGGAATCTGCAATAGACAGCATCACTGAAGACATAATAAGATACCTCACCAGGATATCCCAAAAAACCCTCGGGATGAGATTGTCAAATCAACTTACGAATCTAATGCATATTGCCTATGATGTTGAAAGGACAGGAGATCATGCCGAGAGCATACTTTATCTTATAAGGGTCAAGGAAGATAATAATATGATACTTGGTCAGGTAGAGACTGGGGAACTTAATCAAACATTTGATAAGGTTGACTATATGTTTAAAACTCTTCTCGTAGGAATGGAAGATGACAGCCTGGTCAAATTAAAAAAATGTGAAGAAATCGAAATCCAGATAGATGCTATAGTAAAAGTGGCAAGAACAAATCACCTGATAAGACTAAGGAATGAAGAATGTCCTCCACATTCCGGAGTATTTTTTGCAGATACAATACTTCATCTTGAAAGAATAGGAGATCTTCTCTATGCAATATCAAGAAATCTGATAGAAATAAAAGAATAAAAACTTTTTCTTTTCAACCGTAAATATTTTCTCTTTAGCAACCTAAGATTTGAAAGGTGGGCAGATGTCAGAGGAGACTAAAAATCAGGAAATAACATTCAGCAGCGGGTACATACCTGTATTAAAAGTAGAGGGTAAATCATTGCCCGAAGCCTGGGAAAAGTCCCTTCTTTCCGTATGGGAGAACGGGGTCTCTATTAAAACCCAATATGACAGGTCTATAGATCCGCCGAGCAGGGATGCTTCTATGATAATGGTTGTTCATGAACCCCTCTCCGAGCCGAGGATACACCGTGCCCTGCCTACAGGATTGGATGAGCTTGAGATTTACAGGCAGGAGGTCGTTCTGGGAATCCACGACCATTGGATAGGGAGCCACGGATGGTCCTATAGTTATCATGACAGACTTTTTAAGTATCCATCAGAATCCGGCAGTCTTGACCAGATAGAAGCCGCCATAAATAATCTGGCAGAGTGCTTTTATACTAGAAGGGCCCAGGCAATAACATGGGTCCCCGGACTGGATGCAAAACATCATGAACCTCCATGCCTCCAGAGGATGTGGTTCAGGATACTCGAAGACCCAAATGAAGGCCTGGTGCTAAATATGAATACACACTGGAGATCAAGGGACGCTTATAAGGCAGCTTTTATGAATATCTTTGCTCTTACGGACCTGCAGAAAGCTATTGCAGAAAAACTCTCTGAACTTATCGGAAAGAAAGTCAAAACAGGAAGATATGCTGATATGGTCGACAGTTATCATATCTATGGTTCATATTTTGAAGAATTCAAAGGATTTTTAAACACATTAAAAACTAAATCTTTTGAAGAAAGGACTTATTCCTCTTCTTTTGCGCAGCCATTTTTTGAAGAAGCTAAGGAAAAGATAAAAAATGAGAAAAAAACTTGAGAAAAATAATGTGATCACCTTTTAAAACTAGCAGGGTGACAGTTGGGAAAATACCATTTAGGTCTATATGGCCGGAAAGAAGGATGCAATGTGGACATATATAACTGATCTATTTATATCCGGATTTTACTTCCCCGGTATTTCGTGGGATGGTTTGCTTATAGGAATAGGCCTGGGAATATTATTTGGCGCTATATGGTATTTATTATATTGGACTCCTATTCTTTCCAAACCCTATTCCTGGGCTATAATTGCAGTAAGCACTATTCTTACCTGGTTTGCAATTTGTTTTATACAGGTTCCTCTCCAGTCTCTTACATCGCAGGCTCTAAATATATTCTGGGACCAGACAGTGCTTATGCAATGGATGCTTCTTGCTATTATTCCTCAGATACTATATTCAGGACTTGTCCAGGAAGGTTCAAAAATGGTCCCTATTGTATTTTTTTGGTGGAGGAAAGGCAAAAAACTGGATCCAAAAACAGGACTACTAATAGGGGCTGCTGCAGGTCTGGGTTTCGGTGTATTTGAAGCAGTCTGGATTCATAATAGCCTGTTTGCTTCGGGATGGGACTGGAATGCTTCGGTAGGTACCACGGGTCTTATCTTCGGTCTTCTTCCATTCTGGGAAAGATTTTTTGCAGTTGCTTTTCATACCGCTTCAAGCGCCATAGCTGGCTGGGGCCTTGCAAAGGGCCGGGGATGGCAGTTTTACCTTATAGTTTCTTTTGCACATGCACTACTAAATTACAGTATAGTGCTTTATACGGCAAATTACCTGGATAAGCTGCAGGTATCTATTTATGTTGCAGCCTTATCCCTTATCACTACTGCCGTAGCACTGTGGTTGAGGTATAATAAAGACTGCAGGGCCTGATATCAGCTATGCTGATACCTGTATTTCAATATCGATTTAAAGGATGGTAATTAAATATGGACCCGAGAATAAAAAAACTTGCAAAAATACTTGTAAAATATTCTTGTGAATTAAAAAAAGATGAAAACACCTTGATACATTGTTATGGAGCGACACCTCTCCCACTTGTAAGGGAGCTGGTAAAAGAAGTCTATGCGGTAGGAGCGATCCCCTATGTCACTCTTAAAGATGACAGTGTTTTAAGGGAAGTCATCAAAGGATGCAGGAAGGATCAGCTCACCCTGATGACCAGGCATGATATGGAGCAGATGAAAGATATGGATGCTTTTATCGGTATAAGGGCGCATGATAATGTTAATGAGCTTGGCGACCTTCCTGGGGAAAAGATGAATCAGTATATGAAGGATTACAGCAGCACAGTACAAGATGAAAGAGTAGCAAATACTAAGTGGGTAGTCCTCCGCTGGCCAAATAATTCAATGGCCCAGCTGGCAGGCACAAGCCTTGAGACTTTTGAGGACTTTTATTTTGATGTATGTACAATCGACTATTCAAAGATGTCAAAAGCAATGGACAGCATCATAAACCTGATGGATAAAACTGATAAAGTGCATATTAAAGGACCTGGTACCGATCTTACTTTTTCCATAAAAGGTATCCCCACTATAAAGGCTTCCGGTGAACGAAATATCCCTGATGGCGAGGTATTTACTGCTCCGGTAAGAGATTCTGTAAATGGTAATCTGACCTTCAATACTCCTGCAGTATTCCAGGGAATAACATATGATAATATATATTTCGAATTTAAAAAGGGAAAGATTACATATGCTACCGCTAACTTTACTGACAGGATAAACAAAGTACTTGATACCGATGAAGGTGCAAGATACCTTGGTGAATTTGCAATCGGGTTAAATCCTTTTATCACTGATGCCATGAAGGATCCCCTTTTTGATGAGAAAATAATGGGCAGCATCCACCTGACTCCGGGGAAATGCTATGATGAGACTGAAAATAATAATTCTTCCTCAATACATTGGGATCTTGTACTTATACAGACTCCCGAACAAGGGGGAGGAGAAATATATTTTGACGATAAACTTATAAGAAAAGATGGAAGATTTGTCACACCTGACCTTGAATGCCTGAATCCTGAAAATCTAAAATAAACCTTTATGCAATATCTAGCTTTTTTATCCTGAGGATAGAAAAGAATAAAAATGCCACAATGAGCACTACTGATATAATGATGGTGGGGAAAAGTGTACTGTCAAAGATATTTCCGATATCTGCAGCTTTAAAGAGAAGATAGTTTGGTAGATAAACCCTTATCTTTGTAACCTGGTTAAATATACTTAAGGTATATCCAAGGATAATGACTGTAATCCCCGCGATGATCCCCTTCCTGAAAAGGCTGCTTAGAAATATCAGCAGTGACAGCAAAAATGCATAATATATCATATAGAGAAGTGCAGATCTTATTACCATCCCTATTTCGAGTATGCCGCCTTCAAAAAGCCTGTTTGTGTAGAAATAATTCGTAAGAAAACCTATCAGTATAAAGACAGAAAAAGTACAACCATAATGGATATACTTTGCAATCACCATGCCTGTGGTATTAGCACCTGAAGAATAAGGGAAGACAAGCCGCTTGTAATAGACTTCGTTAGAGATAATACCCATAAGTGTAAGAGCAAAGAAAAGTGTCCCTACCACAAAGAAATCACCTAGAAAGCTTAGGTATGCTGCGTCACGGTTAAAATCTTCAAACACAGCAGATAAATCGATAGGCAGGCTTTTTAAAAAAAGTGGTAGGAGTTTTAAGATCAAGGGGGCCATTAATGCCCAAAATACACTGCCGATAAACAAGATCAAGTATTTATTGGTCCTTATCGCCTCAAGTATTTCCTTTTTAAAATATGCACTAAATGTTTTCACGCTTATTTACCATTCCTATAAAGATATCTTCCAGGTTCCTCT
>JALHTA010000397.1 GCA_022865545.1 Actinomycetota bacterium
GTTTATCATAATATATTTCAGGTCCCGGGCTAGCATATACCACTTTAAAGGTGAAGTATTTAAGCCAAATAAATCCGTAATGAGGGAGATACTTGCTGTAGGTTTTCCATCATTTTTAATGGAAATAATAGGAAGTATACTATTCATGGTATTTATAAAAGTAGTAAGGATATACGGAGGGGATACCTATATTGCCATCACTGGAATCGGGATAAGGATAATAGATATGATATTTATGCCAATACTGGGTATAAGCCATGGATTTGCAACGATTGTCGGATTCAATTACGGTGCGAAAGTATATGGAAGGGTAAAGGGAGCATTAAAGGAAGGTCTCATCTGGACCTCAATTATTGCATTTGCCGGCTTTATATTCATGGTGGCATTTCCACAGGTGCTCATCAGTATTTTTTCCGATGACCCTGAACTTATAGCAAATGGCATTACTCCACTGAGGCTTATCGCACTTTTTGCACCTCTGTGGTCAATCCCGATCCTGGGAGGAACTTTTTTCCAGGCCATAGGGAGAGCAACTCCTGCCCTTATAATAAATCTGTCAAGGGAATTACTTATATTCATCCCGGCCGTTATTGTGCTTCCAATGTTTTTTGGTTTACTGGGGGTATGGGTCTCATGGCCGTTTACTGATTTCTTTTCAGTACTTATAACTGGAGTATTTCTATTAAGGGAAATAAGGGTGATAAACAGGATGAGCAAGCTTGAAGAAGCTAAAGTTTAGGAAGCGCTTATAAAGCTTGATGGTATTATTAATTCTTTACTTCCCCGTAAAGAATTTGATAGACTGATAAAAATAATGCATATAATGTCATTTAAGTTCCGGGAGCCAAAATGAGTCCAGAATATACAGGAATATATTTACCGATAATAACCCCCTTTATTGATGGTGAAGTAGATTATAGATCATATGAGAAAATGGTGGATCATTATATAGAAAAGGGCATTCACGGGATCATTCCCCTTGGTACGACGGGAGAGTCGCCTACTGTTTCACACACTGAATATCATAATATCATAAAGACAATAATTGATCTTGTCAGGGGCAGAATACCTGTTTTTCTGGGTGTAAGTGGGAATAATACATTGTCTCTTGTAAAAAAACTTGAAGGTTTTGAAGATTATGATATCGAAGGATACCTTATTGCATCACCTTACTATAATAGGCCGTCCCAGAAAGGGATCCTGAAGCATTATCAGGAAATAGCAAATAGCATTTCAAAGAAAATAATAATCTATAATATTCCATACAGAACTGGAAGAAATATTGAAAATGAGACCATAAGGGAGATAGCTAATATTGAAAATGTAGTTGGCCTAAAAGATTCATGTGGGATGATCGGACAGACTCTGGAGATATTAAATGACCCACCCGTGGATTTTTCCATATTTACCGGTGAGGATATTATGACGCTTATCAACCTCACACATGGAGGAGCTGGAGGTATACTTGCTTCGTGCCATATAAGTACTGAGAAATTCGTTGAAATATATGAAAGCATCAAGAAAGGGGACCTTGAAAAAGGTTTAAAGATCTGGAAAGAGCTCTTCCCACTAATACCATCACTTTTTAAGGAGCCAAACCCCGGACCAATAAAATATATACTAAAAAGACAGGGACTTATCCAAAGTGATGAATTAAGGCTTCCTCTTGATAATATTTCAGATCGATTAAAGGCTGAGATCGATAGACTGGTATAGCATAAAACTATAATACTTGATTTGCAATAAGGTCCTCGAAAGTCTCCCTTTTTCTTATCAGTCTTGCTTTGCCACCCTCGATCAGTACTTCAGCAGGACGGGGCCTTGAATTATAATTAGAGGCCATTGTAAAACCATAGGATCCAGCATGAGTAATTGCAAGTATGTCACCGATCCTTGCTTCCGGTATTTTCCTGGGTTCAGGGCCGTCAGCTCCCATAGTAAAGACATCCCCTGATTCGCAGATATTTCCAGCAATAATGACTTCTTCTGCTTTTCCACCGGGATTTGAGCAATTTATTATATTGTGATAACTCCCATAAAAGGCGGGCCTTAAAAGATGATTAAATCCGCTATCAGTACCCACAAACTTATATAATGGAGTCTCCTTTCTATTTGTTACCTTGATAAGCAAATAACCTGCTTCTGCGGTAAGGAATTTTCCAGGTTCAAAACTAAATTCCAGGTCCTTGCCATAGTTTTTAGAAAAGTTCCTCATAAAATCAGATGCTTTTTTGCCAAAGCTCTCAAGATCAAAGGGTTTTTCTCCAGGCTTATAGGGGACCCCGATACCTCCTCCGAAGTCGATGAAGTCCAGGCCCTCTATTGA
>JALHTA010000398.1 GCA_022865545.1 Actinomycetota bacterium
CCCTGGGCGGATACCATACGATTAAAATAATAAAGGATCAAAACGATTATTATTTTCCTAATATACTTATAAACAGATTCGGGTTCGAGTCCCCTATGGGCTGCCACATCAAACATTCACATTATCAACTAAGTTTTCAAATCATTTAAAAACATATTACAATAAACTATCCTATATGTTAATCTTATCAAAATCTTTATTATAAATTGCTTTACACTAAAAAATAAATATTTTATGAGAGAAAGGATAAAAACAATGGATTCAAACAGAAGGGCTGCAATAATTGTGGGAGTCTTATATATAATCGGGACGGCTGCAGGTGGTCTAAGCCGTGTTTTTTACGGACCCATTCTAGGTGATCCAAATTATTTAATCAAAGTTTCTGAAAATCAAAATATCGTAATAGCATCTCTCCTTGTGTTAACGATGGCCTTTTCGCTGGCCATGATGTCAGTTGTATTGTATCCGATCCTTAAAAGATATAATGAAGCCTTAGCTCTGGGGGTCGTTCTTTTCAGGGGGGCGCTTGAGGCGGTTATGTATATTGCGGCGGTAATCAACTGGTTATTACTACTGATAGTAAGTCAGCAATTTGTAATGGCAGGAGCTCCAACTGCTTCCTATTTTCAAACTTTTGGCACTATATTGCTAAAAGTCGACGTGCGGAGCGCTGGTGTTTTATCAATCGTTTTTAGTTTGGGCGCTTTGATGATTTATTACGTTTTCTATAAATCCAAACTCATTCCCAGATGGCTATCTGGTTGGGGGATTATTGGAGCCATACCATACCTCGCCGCGGGCTTGATGGCCCTGTTCGGTACGACTCTGGATATCTTGATGATACCACTTGCCGTGCAAGAAATGGTGATGGCGGTATGGCTGATCGTGAAGGGATTCAATCCATCTGCAATTGCTTCTCTGTCTGCAAAACAGATATAAACCAGACACAGTAAATTTGGAAGTAACTCATGAAAGCAATTATATGCACAAAATACGGGCCACCAGAGGTCCTTCAGCTAAAAGAGGTAGAAAAACCTACTCCAAAGGACAATGAAGTACTGGTAAAAGTTCATGCGACGACAGCACACATTGGTGACGTGAGAATGCGAAGTTTCAGAGTCCCTCTCTTACAATGGCTTCCCATGCGAATATATTTAGGTCTTAGAAAACCAAAGAGAACCATACTGGGGTTGGAGCTAGCTGGGGAAATTGAAGCAGTAGGCAAAGACGTAAAGCTTTTTAAAAAAGGTGACCAAGTTTTTGTATCTACCTTTGGGTCGGGTTTTGGTGGTTATGCCGAGTACAAATGTCTGCCTGAAGACGGGCTGTTGGCACTAAAACCGACCAATATGACCTATGAGGAAGCCGCTGCTGGCGTTGCTTCTGGAGGAGTTACAGCATTACGTGTTCTTAGAAAGGCAAACATCCAGAGTGGACAAAAAGTTCTGATCTACGGCGCTTCTGGAGGTGTAGGTACCTATGCAGTACAACTTGCCAAGTATTTTGGAGCAGAGGTTACCGGAGTCTGTAGTACCACGAATTTAGAAATGGTGAGATCTCTAGGAGCTGATAAGGTAATTGATTACACTCAAGAGGATTTTACTCAAAATGGTGAGCTTTATGATGTTATCTTTGACGCAGTAAACAAGATTTCTTCTTCACGAAGCAAAAAATCTCTAAAGAAGACAGGGATCTATCTTAACGTTGATAGGGATTCAGGGTTCGGAGGCAGCCTAAAGACTGAAGATCTAATCTTCCTTAAAGAGCTTATTGAAGCAGGAAAGATAAAAGCTGTCATAGATAGAATCTATCCGTTGGAACAGATGGTCGAGGCTCACAGATATGTTGAAAAAGGACATAAAAAGGGAAATGTAGTGATAACTGTGGGATAGAATAATAAAACCTGATAAAACACTGGGCCTGATTTTTAATATAAATGCAATTTTTAATTATAATCCAATTATGGTATAAAAATATCCTCATTTGAACCTAAAATCTTGGTTCTAACTTCGTCCGCTATGGCCTACCATTAATGACTTAATAGTATTTTCAGCTTTTATTACTTCGTTGAGGAGCAAAATTTACTTTGTTAATTTTTTAAGTTTTATTAATTCTTTCAAAAAATGGTTCGAAATTTCAATACTTGGGGCTACCATTGTAAACAAACAGACACTGGACCTTCATTTTCTAAAATCTTTATATTAAGTGATTTATCTCTACCTATCATATCTCATTATTATTTCCGTACCTTTTTTATTATATTTGACAAAACCGAATTTTTCATAAAGTCCAATAGCTGATTTATTTCCCTCCTGGACACTTAAAGATATAGTTTTGTGTATACCAGATGTTGCCTCCAATAGATGCTTGATTAATGCAGAACCGATTCCCTTTCCCCTATATCCAAGGTCAATCGCAATAGCGATTTCTGGAATATCATCACTAATATTTCCGAATCCCTTAATAAGTCTTAGCCAGGCAGCACCAATTTTTTTTCCAGTTACTTTATCGATAGCAATAGACCCATAATCAGTTTCCCTGCCCCAGTCAGATGCATATATTTTTATCTCAGGTAAGTCTATTATTTCACGTCCTACTGGTTCTGCACCAGGTTCTACATAAATAGCTTGATATAACATATCAAATAGAAAATCCTGATCTTCTTTTCTTATTTCCCTGATATTATAATTGATTCTTTCCTTCATATAATGCTTTCCCTGTCTAATTATCCTACTAATCTAATCTTTCTTTTCTTCCTTATTAATATATACATATCTTTTTACCGCATTACTTTGATAATATTTCCCTGATTCTGATTTATTATAATTTGATTCCAGTTACTTTCAAATATTTAATTCTTTTAGCTCAGTTAACTGCTTTAAAATCTGGTTCGAAATTTCAATACTTGGGGCTCACAAAGATTAAACTAAGAAAACCTCAACAAGACCAGTAATACTTTACTTTCAGAGTTCTCCCGATTTTAAACATCCTTTAAGCAAATTTTCTTTTTTAATCTCGAAA
>JALHTA010000399.1 GCA_022865545.1 Actinomycetota bacterium
AATATCGGCCCTGGTAAATTTTGAACTTCTGGGTCCCGCCCTATCCTTCCTACTTCTCTTTACCTACCCGGTTATGGAAAGAAAACTCCGGTTAACAGAAGTGGATCTCTAATATATTTATCTAAATAACCTAAACAGCATCTTTAAGTGACAATTGTATCCTTTTACGCCCAAGGTCAATATCTGTGACCTTTACTTTTACTTCCTGATGCAGAAGTACTATATCGTTTGGGTTCTGCACAA
This sequence comes from Actinomycetota bacterium, assembly GCA_022865545.1. Taxonomy (GTDB): domain Bacteria; phylum Actinomycetota; class Humimicrobiia; order Humimicrobiales; family Humimicrobiaceae; genus M55B120. The sequence continues at coordinate 244 of JALHTA010000399.1, forward strand.
AGTCATGAGACAACTGGGAAATATGGACTAGTCCATCCTGTTTTACACCTATATCTATAAAGGCTCCAAAATTAGTGATATTGGTGACTATACCGGGAAGTATCATACCTATCTGGAGGTCCTCCATATTCTTGATACCTTTTTTAAATTCAAATGCCGATATTTTATCCCTTGGATCCCTACCGGGCTTGGAAAGTTCCTGCAAAATATCCTTAAGTGTTGGCAGACCTACTTTGTCATCGACATAATCTGCAAGTTTTATGTTCTCCTGTATTTCACCTACTGAAATAAGGTCCATGATGCTTGTATCCATATCTGCTGCCATTTTTTCAACTATATAATAGCTTTCAGGGTGAACAGCACTATTATCCAGTGGGTTTTTACCGTCCTGAATCCGCAAGAATCCTGCGCATTGCTCGAAAGCTTTTCCACCCATCCTGGGTACTTTAAGAAGCTCATCCCTGAAACAAAAAGGACCATTTTCTGCTCTATAGTTTACAATATTTAATGCAAGTCCCGGCCCAAGACCAGATACATAAGTCAGTAGATGCCTGCTTGCCGTATTAAGGTTTATACCCACAAGGTTTACACAGCTCTCTACTACCTGGTCAAGGCTCTTTTTTAATTCTGCCTGGTCGACATCGTGTTGATATTGCCCGACACCCATATTCTTCGGATCTATCTTTACAAGCTCTGCAAGCGGATCCATAAGCCTCCTACCGATCGAGACCGAACCTCTCACTGTAACATCCTTATCCGGGAATTCTTCCCGTGCTACCTTCGATGCTGAATATATTGATGCACCGTTCTCACTTACTACAAATACACCCATATCCCTGCCAAAATCTATACTATCTACAAAATCTTTTGTCTCCCTGCTTGCGGTACCATTTCCTATCGCGATTGCATCTACCCTGTATTCTTCTGCAAGGTCCGTAAGTTTCAATTCCGAATCTACTATTTTTAACTGCGGAGGATGGGGATATATCGTATCATTTAGAAGCAGGTCCCCTTGCTCATTCAGGACAATGATCTTACATCCTGACCTGTACCCAGGATCTATAGCAAGGACCCTTTTTTGACCCAGAATGGGAGCCATAAGTAATTGTCTCAGGTTTGCAGTAAATACCTTAATTGCTTCCCCGTCAGCTTCCCCTTTTGACTCTTTTGCAAATTCATTCTCTATTGAAGGTAAAAGCAGCCTCTTGTATCCATCCTTTATGGCAATCTTTATATGTTCTGAAGACTTATTGCTGTTTGCGATTATAAATATCTTCTCAAGTGCCATCAATGCGGTTTCTTCATCTATATTTATAGATACCTTAAGGTATTCTTCCTTTTCTCCTCTTCTCATGGCCAGAAGACGGTGGGAAGGACATCTTGCCAGGTCTTCCTCAAAATCAAAATAATCCCTGTATTTGGCACCAGATTCTTCCAGGCCCTCATAGAGTTTTGATCTTACCGTAGCTTCCTTCCTGAAAATATCCCTTACCGTATCCCTGGCTTTCTTGTCTTCATTTATCCATTCAGCAATTATATCCCGTGCACCCTGCAGCGCTTCGGCAATTGTTTTGACTTTATCATTTATGAATTTTTTTGCTTCCTCTCCAGGATCAATATCTCCCTGGTCAAAGATGATCTTTGCAAGATCCTCAAGCCCTTTTTCCTTCGCTACCGTCCCCTTTGTCTTTTTCTTTTGTTTATATGGGAGATATATGTCTTCAAGTTCTGTCAATGTAGCGGCATCTTCTATCTGTTCTTTAAGCTCACTGCTAAGCTTACCCTGTTTCTCGATCTCCTTTAGTATTGTTTCCCTTCTGCTGTCTATCTCAATAAGCCTGGCCAGATTGTCCCGTATATCGGTTACCACAACCTCGTCACACTCTCCTGTAGCTTCCTTACGGTATCTGGAGATAAAAGGTACAGTCGCACCCTCTTCAAAAAGTTTTATAGTATTTTCAACCTGCCATTTCTTAAGTTTTAATACACCTGCGATATTATCAATATTCTCACTCTTCAACTTCTAAATCCTCACCTTTCTAATATTTTTAAATCTATATCCTTTTTGTCTTTGCTTATAATTATATTTTCTACTTATTCATTACCTTTATTGTTTTTATTTAATATATACATTATGTGGATAGTATCAAGAACTACGACCGCCGCCAGTACAATTGTAATTGTATTTCTTGTTTGCTGGCTCCAATCCCAGAGAGGTTGCCACCATACAAATGCTATCAGGGCGAGAGCTAAAAGGATATATGCCCAGCCCTGCCAGGTTTTTGGTCTTACCCCTATCCCAAAATATTTTTTGGTGAACCAATCAGGTTTTCCTATCATTCTTCCGCCTTTCTTAATATCTTATTTGTATACATTGTCATGAATGCTTAAGTACTGTATATAATAATGTCAACAAAGAAAAGTGCTTTATTTTAACTATAGCTCCAATTTTATGCCATTATCCTTGAGCCATTTTCTTCTTTTTTTATAATCCGGTAAGATCGATCCAACTTTCTGCCAGAAATTTTTCGAATGGTTTAAATATACCAGATGGCTCATCTCGTGGACAACAACATAATCAACAATAGCTGGTGGGGCCATGATAATCCGCCAGTTAAAGTATAATTTGCCTTTTACTGTACAGCTCCCCCATCTTCTCTTTTGCTCTTTTACTTTTACATCCTGCGGATTTTTGCCTATTTTCTCAATATAGATGCCTACTCTGTCATCAATTATCCTGTCTGCTTTTCCCCTATACCATTTTTCCATGGCCCTTTTCATCTTTTCGTGGTCATATTCATGAAGTTCCATATTGAATCTATTTTCACTGAAAAATACTTTTGGCCTCTTTCTTTCATTTTTCAAAATATAGAGGGGATAGCTTTTACCAAGGAACAAAAATTGCCTTCTATCTGTAAACAATGTATCCGGGGTTTTTAATTTAATGCCTTTTAATTGGGTGAGCTTCTTTACTATCCAGTTACCTTTTGACCTTACTCTTCTCTGAATAATATCTTCGGGAACCCCTAAGGGTGAGACAACAAGTATCTTATCAGGCGGCATGATTTGAATAGCCATAGTCCTTCTATTTCTATACTCAATATCAAAATCTATTTTATTGTCCAGATATATTACAGATGATCTCATATTTTTAGCTTAAAAAACTCCCCAGTTATCAGATTTTTTTAAAATTATTATTTATATTTGTAAATATCTAAAACAAGAGACCTCGTGATCATTTACCATTCCAATAGACTGCATAAAAGCATAGATAATCGTTGATCCTACAAAATTCATGCCTCTTTTTTTAAGGTCCTTTGAAATCATATCAGAGAGTTCTGTTTTTGCTGGAAGTTCAGAAATTGTTTTAAATTGGTTTCGAATGGGCCCATTATTAACAAAATTCCAAATATAAGCATCAAAGCTTCCAAATTCTTTTTGGATCTCTAAAAATACTATGGCATTTTTAATAGCTGATTTAATCTTTAAACGGTTACGGATAATACCTTTATTTTGTAATAATTCAGCCTGTTTCTTTTCATCATATAGAGCGACTTTTTGAGGATTAAAACCATCAAATGCTTTTCTGTAATTTGGTCTTTTCTTCAAAACTGTCTCCCAGGACAGTCCGGCCTGAGCTCCTTCAAGAATAAGCATTTCAAAAAGTTTTTGATCATTATGAACTGGCACGCCCCATTCATCGTCATGATACTCACAGTACATAGTATTTTCAGGATCAACCCAGGAACATCTTTTCATAATTATAAATTAGTCAGACATAAATGTTTATTATACAAATAATTAATTTTATCGGAATATTTTATTCAAAGATATTATTAAATCTGTAACTGAAATACTCAAACACGATACCCCTTTCTGATAAATTTCCCAGGATTTTCTCCGGATACTCACCAGGAGATCCTTATAGTTCTAATAGATAGATATATTTAGGATACTTAAGGACCTATTGAAGGGATACAGGTAGGCTTCTATAGGTTCTAATGAATACCATCCGGGCCCAGAATTACAAGTTTTGTTCCATCAATATTTTTAAAATGTTTATCAAGCGTAAGCACTGATGCATCATGCCTTGTAGCAATTACTGAAATAAGTACATCGGTCAAAGGCACGATTATGCCTTTCTTCTTCAAATTATAAAGAGTCTCTCCTGTTTTTATCCAGTCTTCATATACACATTCAGCATGTGGAACTGCAGTGATTGATTCTGATAATAATTTGTACTCCTTTTCAGTTTTAACACCATGCAGTAATTCAGATATTATAGGGCCGCTAATAAGTATATTCTCCAGATTTAAACTATCTTCTATAAATGGTACATACTTCTGATTGTTTTTAAAATATTCTATCCATACTGATGTGTCCACTATTATTCTTTGATTTTCCATTTAAATTTTCCTTCTACTATTGCAAGGAATCTCTATTAAAACTGCTCATTAATTTCTTCTTCTCTTAAAGCTTTTACTTTATCTTCATCAAATGAGATCTTTGACTTAAGAAGCATCAACTTTTTTAACTTATTAAACCTTATTGCGTCTTTTATTGCATTCTCTATGGCTCTTGACCTATTCTTTGTCTCATACAGAGTTTCTGCTTCCCTGATCACATTATCTGAAATATTTATTGTTGTTCTCATATTACCACCTGAATAATATATTACATAATTATATTATGTAAGTCAATATGCTAATAAATATTCATAAGGGCTTTTGGGATTACCAGACTATAAACGTCTAAAAATTAACGTAATCAAGATTATCAGATTCATAAAGCATCAGCAGTCATGAGATAACTTCCCATGAGAATCCAGATTTTTAACTTGGCGGAGAGAGTGGGATTCGAACCCACGGTACTGCTGTTAAGGCAGTACACTCGATTTCGAGTCGAGCGCCTTCAACCGGACTCAGCCATCTCTCCTTATTATTTATACCTGGGATAG
>JALHTA010000051.1 GCA_022865545.1 Actinomycetota bacterium
AATAATGAAAATGGCTGGACTTTCTTGCAGGGAAATAAAATGACAAAGGGTCGTCTTTGGGGCGGTTGTATCGAAGTTTTAGAATTCATTAAGTCAACCAATTATTGGCCGGATAAAACTTTCTGGCATGATAAGATTTTGTTTTTTGAAACATCCGAAGAAAAGCCTTTGCCCGATCGAGTAGGGTATATGCTAAGAAATTATGGCATTCAAGGAATATTCGAGAAGGTAAAAGGTATTGTTTTTGGCAGGGCAAAAGATTATTTGGTTAAAGAAAAAGAGGAACTTAACAAAATTATCTTAAGTGTAATAAGGGATGAGTTTAGCGTGAGTGATATTCCTATAATTGTTGATATGGACTTTGGCCATACTGATCCGAAGTTAATCCTACCTTTAGGTTGTATGGTTAGTCTTAATCCAACAACTAAAGATATTACGCTCATAGAGAATCCTTTTAACTAAGAAAATAGAGGTAAGAGGAGCACATTAAATTTACCCATAGAAAGGAGGAAAGAAAATATGAATAATAAAATAATTTTATGGCTTACTATTATCGGAAGTATTGCCATTTCTTTCTTGAGTTGGATTGTTTATGGAGAGAGTACCTTCAAAATAATATTCAGTGCTATTTTATTAGTCGCTGCCATCTTTTATTTTATAGATTTCTCAAAAAATAAGAAAACCGGCAGTTTAATCGCAACCTTGTTTTTTCTGTGTGTTGCCTTTACCCTTCTTCTTACCTTTTGTTTACCAGGTATATTTTCTCTGGTTTTCGCATTGGTATCTTTAATATTATTTATTGCCCTCATTTACACCTTTTTTAATAGAGAGAAATATTATTAACAGGAGAGGATATAATGAAACCTAAGCGCTATCTAATTACAATCATTGGTTTATTTGTAATTGCTGCAATCATTCTATTTGTTATTACATATTTTGGAAGTGTAACAAAAAGCAAGGAAATAAATGAGCTTGAGCATGTAATACCCGAGGAAATCGGCTGGTCATCTGTAAAGTTAGAAGAGGCAAAAAGCTATGCAGAACAAATCGGCTCAGCAGCAGTTATGGCTCTCTATGAAGGAAAGGTATTCTTTTCCTGGGGGAAGATTAACCAAAAATACCTGATCCACTCAATCAGAAAACCTTTTCTTTGCGCCCTATATGGCATATATGTAAAACGAGGATTGATTGATCTTGAGAAAAGTTTAGATGAGCTAGGGATAGATGATATTCCGCCCGGTCTTACATCTGTAGAGAAACAAGCTACAGTAAGAGATCTATTGATGTCCCGCTCCGGGGTCTATCATGAAGCAGCAGCCGAGGCTCAAGTCATGATTAAAACCCGTCCAGAGAGAGGTAGTCATGCACCCGGAACTTTCTTCTATTACAATAACTGGGATTTTAATGTATTGGGTACTATCTTCGAGCAACAAACAGGCAAGAAGATATTTGAGGCATTCAAAGAAGAGATTGCCGACCCCATAGGGATGCAGGATTTTCTTTTGACAGATGGCCGATATCAGCATGAAGGGAAAAAGTCAAAGCACTCTGCCTATCATTTCAGGATGACCGCTAGAGATATGGCTAGATTTGGTTTGCTTTATCAAAATAAGGGAAAATACGGAGATTTACAGATCATTCCTCCGGAGTGGATTGCGGAGAGCACGACCCCTTATTCGATTAACAATTTGGATGGGGATGGTTATGGATATATGTGGAGTATAATCCCCGAAGAAGCAGGATTGGGAAATGGTTTTTATCATACCGGGACTGGCGTGCATCTTTTGGCCGTATTACCTGATACAAAACTGGTATTAGTTCACCGCGTAGATACAGATAAGGATTATGATATTACCTGGAATGAGATTCGCCAGCCGATGTATATTATAGCGGAAGCTCGCATCTTAAACTGAATTGAGCTATGGTGATACGTGGGATAAAGATCCTCTTGTTATCTTTTTATAGGAGATAAAAAATATATGAAGACAGATAATTATTCCGAGAAGAACAGGGAA
>JALHTA010000052.1 GCA_022865545.1 Actinomycetota bacterium
AACAAGAAGGGCAATTTTTCCTTCTACCGGGGAACAAGAGAAGAATCCCCGCTCAAAAAGTGCAAGATTAAGAGCAATAGAGAAGGTATGATGAGCACAAGATCAGCACAAGTGCATGAGATCTATAGAAACAGAAGACCGCTTCTGTATATGATAGAAGGCAGCAGTAATGCTTTACAAAAACCAGTCCTGTATGGCAGCAGCGGACTTTTCTATGTATCGGTCGTAATAATACTTATGGCCTGTCTGGGCCTGTTATTAAATATTGGTCTGCGGGTTCAAAATATCAATTATAAGGATGATATTTATGACCTTAATGAGATGATACTTTTAGAAGAAGAAAGGGCGGATAGGCTAAGATTAGAGATTTCTTCACTAAAGGCACCATCAAGGATCCAGGAAACTGCAGAAGAAAAAATAGGGATGGACCAGAGTGGAGAATTCGAAATCGTTGAATTATCCGGACAGGGGCTTATAAATAATGAAAAAATATATGATTATATAGCGCGCGATGAGTCCGCTGGACTGGAAGTAAATTATGATAATCTGCTCGGAACGATTTATTATATCCAGGATATAGTACTTGTTGTGTCAGAAAGCGTATTAACATTTTTTATACCGTAAATAATATGTAGAATAATAAAATGAACAGGGAAAAATATACCTTTAAGATAAACAGGAAGAGAATTTATTTCCTGTTTATCTTATTTTTTATAGCTTTTTCACTTATTTCCTACCGTTTGGTATCGATCCAATACCTTGATGCCTCAAAATACCAGGATTATGCCAGGTTCCAGCATACAGATGAATTCAAACTATACTCCAAGAGAGGTAAAATACTTGACAGGAATGGGACCGAGCTGGCAATAAGCCTTATTGAAAAGACTATATATGCAAACCCAAAAGAAGTGCTCGACCCTTCCTACCAAGCAGAAGTGCTATCAGGATTACTCAATATCAGAAAGGAAGAACTTGAATCTAAACTGGGTGATAAGGAACTTGGTTTTGTTTATCTAAAAAGAAAAATAGCCGCGGAGGCAGCAGAGGAGGTCGCAAGGCTTGGTTTGCCCGGCATATACATACAGGATGAGACCAAAAGATATTATCCACAGGAGGAACTTGCGGCCCAGATAATAGGATTTACGGGGACAGATGATAATGGACTATATGGAATAGAAATACAATACGAGAGCATATTGAGGGGCGTAGATGGGAAGGCAGTCGCAGAAAAAGATGTTTTCGGGAATGTACTTCCGGGAAATATAAAGAGTTATATCGATCCGGTAGATGGAAAAGATATAGTACTTACAATTGATTCCCAGATACAATATATTACCGAGAAAAACCTGGAACAAGTCTGTGTAGAATATAATGCACCGGGTGCAACCGCTATTGTAATGGATCCTAATAGTGGTGAAATACTGGCAATGGCTACTTATCCCGGTTTTGACCCTAATAATTATCAGGATTATGAGGCTAAAGACTATAAGGCTGGAGCTATATCATTTACATATGAACCAGGATCAACATTTAAGATAATAAATGTTGCAGGCGCACTCGATAATAATACAGTAGGAAAGGACCAGGTATTCGATCTTCCTCCATCTATAAGAGTAAGCGACAGGGTCATTAAGGAGATATTCAGAACATCGAATATCCAGTATTCTACCCGTGAGATCATTCAGTATTCGAGTAATGTGGGCGCAGTCATGCTTGCATTGAGCATGGGGGATAAGCTGTACTGGGAAAATATAGATGAATTTGGCTTCGGAAAAGTAACAGGAATAGAACTTCCGGGAGAAGAAAATGGGATATTCCATGATTATAAGACCTGGCCGGCCTCAACGATCGGCGCCCTTGCAATAGGGCAAAGCATTTCAGTGACTCCGCTTCAGCTGCTGAGGGCAGTATGTTCCATAGCAAATGGCGGATATCTTATAAGGCCCACCATCATAAAAGAGATAAAGCTGGGTGGTGAGGCAGGACCAGAAGATCGTGGTAATAATATGACAGAAATAATTAGCAGCAGCACAGCCGGAGCCATAAAGGAGATGATGCTTGCCGTAGTTGAGAATGGGACCGGTACAAATGCACAGATCGAAGGGGTAAAGGTCTGCGGAAAAACCGGAACAGCAGAAAAAGCAAATGAGAATGGAATTGGGTATAGCGAGGGAAGGAGCATAACTTCGTTTGTGGGTTTTGCACCATATGATGATCCCAGGATCGCTATTATAGTTGTCGTAGATGAACCCACGGGAGAGGAAAGGACCGTTTGGGGCGGCACAGTGGCGGCACCGATCTTTAAAAATATAATGGAGTATTCCCTAAACCATTTAAAGGTTTTAAAATGACTTATTTGGTATAGATAATGTATAATTCAATATGAAAAACTAGTAATAATAGTTCAGATAGAAAGATCCCTTATGAGACTTTCCAGCATACTTGAGGGTATAGTTGTAAAAAAAATATATGGTGATACCGGAATAGAAATAAGTGATATTTCTATAGATTCCAGGACAGTAAAAAATGGTTTTTTATTTGTAGCTATTGAAGGATTTAAGCTGGACGGACACCGGTTTGCTCGTGATGCGGTGAAAATGGGAGCGGTAGCTATAATATCCCAGAGGAAGTTGGGCCTTCCACCCGGGATCATCCAGGTAATAGTAAAAGATACAAGAACAGTATTGCCGCAGATAAGTGCCAACTTTTTCGGTAATCCTTCAAAATCATTGAAAATAATAGGAATAACCGGAACAAATGGAAAGACAACCACTTGCTATCTTATAAACTCGATCCTAAAGGATGCAGGTTTTAAGACTTCCATCATCAGTACATTTAAATCATATATTGATGAGAGAGAGGTATATATGAACAGGACAACCCCAGAATCGCTTGACCTGCACAGATTTTTTGCGGAGAGCCTGGAAAATGGTGTTAAATATGTCTGTATGGAAGTATCTTCTCATTCCATAGATCTGCACCGGGTCGATAATATTGATTTTGATCATTTTGTATTTACAAATCTATCACAGGATCATTTGGATTATCATGGGACAATAGATGAATATTTTGAAGTCAAGTCCAGGCTTTTTAACCCGGCTTACCGTAAAATATTCGGTGGAAGAAGCGCTATAATAAATCTCGATGATGATTTTGGAAAAAAATTACATAAGATGACGGATCTGGATAAAGTATCGTATTCAATAAATGATAAAAATGCAGATATAAGAGCCTCTGATACGAAGAGCTCCATAACTGGGATCAGCATGGTACTGGCGAGGAAGAATAAGGAAGATGTGGAGATCAGGTCATCATTATGCGGTGTTTTTAATATTTATAATATACTTGCAGCTATAAGCACAGGATTTGAAATTGGAATTAAAAAAAACAGTATAATAGCGGGCCCGGAATCGATGAAGGGGTTTGGCGGACGATTTGAGAAAATCGACCACGGTCCCGGCCCTACAGTAATAGTTGATTATGCACATACACCTGATGGGCTGGAAAATGTCTTAAAGACAGCAAAAGACATTCTCGGTCAGGGAGGAAGACTGCTCTCTGTTTTTGGTTGCGGAGGAGACAGGGACAGAAAAAAGAGGAAATTAATGGGTGCGGTATCTGCCAGGATTGCAGATTTTACTATTATAACTTCAGATAATCCCAGGTCCGAAAGACCTGAGGATATAATCGTAATGGTAGAGGAAGGACTAAAGGAAGAGAGTTCTAAAAGCTATATGACTATTATAGACAGAAAAGAAGCTATTCATCACGCAATGGATATAGCCGGGAAATCAGATATCGTTTTGGTAGCCGGAAAAGGACATGAAGACTACCAGGAATTTGAGAACGGTAGGAGAATACATCTTTATGATCCTGAAATAGTAAAAAACTGGAGAAATGAAAATAAAGGAAAAAATTAAAATTGATATAGTTGTCAGTGGTACGGGAGCGACAATGATCAGGGGCGACACAGGTGGTTCTATTGAGGGCATATCAACAGATACCAGGACACTTTCGGTGGGTGATTTCTTTATTCCGATAGAAGGGGAAAACTTTGATGGCCATGATTTTATCGAAAATGCAGTCAGGGTCGGAGCAGGAGGTTTTGTATATAGCCGGAAACATAAAGGAAAAATACAGAAATTCCTAAAGAAATATGAAAATAAAAAGAACTTTACAGGATTGGTGCTGGAAACAGAGGATGTACTGGTTTTCTATCAGGAGCTTGCCCGATGTTCCATGATAAGATTTGATCCTGTGGTTATTGCTATTACAGGTAGTGTAGGTAAAACCACAGCAAGGGATATCATAGTAAGCATATTGTCGCAGGACTTTGATGTGGTCCATACACCAAAAAACCATAATACTGAGATCGGTGTAGCCGCTGCTATGTTAAATATTGGAAAAAATACAGATTTTTTCATAGCAGAATTGGGAATGAGAGGTAAAAACCAGATAGGTCCTCTTGCTGATATATGCAATGCAAGCATCGGTGCCATAACCGCTATAGGAAATTCACACCTTGAGTTTTTTACCGATCTTAAGGAGATTGCTATGGCCAAAGCGGAGATCGCCGGTATCATATATAAAAATGGCGGAAAACTATTTCTTAATGCAGACGATAGGATGACTCCTTATATTAAGGATAATGTCAGGGCTGATATTATTGAATTTGGCCGCAATAATAGACTTGATTATAATTTTATAGACCTGGCTCCAGATGAGTGGGGAAGATATGGCTTTGATTTTTTAAAAAATGAACATAAAAAGACCTCGGTAAGATTAAATCTTCCGGGATATCATAATATATACAATGGCTGTCTTGCAGCTGGAATATGCGACTATCTTGGCGTGAGTCCTGAGAAGATAAAGAGTGGCATTGAGAGTGCGGCCATAGAGAAATACAGGATGGAAATAATAGATTCAGGTGATATAACCCTTATAAATGATTGCTACAATGCCAGTCCGCTTTCGATGAGAAGAGCTATTGATACACTTTGTCTTATAGGAGAGAAGAATAATAGGCGTTGTGTGGCAATACTTGGTGATATGCTGGAGTTGGGGGACCGTTCGGAAGAGCTTCATTTCGATATCGGAAAATATCTGATCAAAAAAGATATTGACGTTTTAATAGCATTAGGTAAACTGGCAAAAAACATATATAGGGGCTTCAAGGACAACCGGGCCGATCCTGATGATCAGCAGTGTTATTACTTTCCGGAAAGGGAAGGATTCAGGACCAGCTTGAAAAATATTATCAAACCCCGGGATATTGTATTGATAAAGGGCTCCAGGGCAAATAAAATGGAAGAAATAATCTCGTATATATAAACGGACCGCAGGACTGCTAAAACGCAGCTTTTAATAAAGAAGGAGTAATAAATAATGAACTGGATATTTCTATCGCTTACAATAGGGGGTGTTATTTCCCTTTTATTGACTACTTTATTTGTCAGTTTTCAAAAAAAGAGATCCATTGGTGAGAAAATAAGGATGGACGGTCCGAAAAGCCATTCCACAAAAGTGGGTACGCCTACTATGGGTGGTGTCATCTTTGTACTTTCTTCTACCGCAGCCTTTACAATAGTCAGTCTTCTAAAATATTACCGCCATGAGGACTATAGCATGGAAGGCATCTTTATAGCCTCAATACTTCTTTTATGCAGCATGGTAGGTTTTATTGATGATTATATGGCTCTTAAGAAGCAGCGTTCACTTGGGTTAAGAGGATGGATAAAAATATTTCTTCTGGTAATAATATGCATATATTTTGTATTGTTTTCAAAATATGTCCTTGATCTTGCTACATACATAAGTATTCCTTTTACAAATATAAATTTCGAACTTGGAAATTGGTATTATATAATCGCTGTTTTTATAATCCTCTCAACGACCAATGCAGTCAATCTTACTGATGGGCTTGATGGCCTGGCTGCCGGCAGTTCTTCTATCGTGCTGGCGACTTTTTGTTTTATTGCATTCCTGGAATGGACCATACTTGATGTCTCATATGGAATCGATGTTGCAGTGATAGGCGCAAGCGCTCTTGCAGCTTGTATAGGTTTTCTTTGGTGGAATACCGCTCCCGCAGAGATATTTATGGGTGATACTGGTTCATTTGGACTGGGAGGACTTATAGCGGCTATAGCTATAGTGCTTAAGCAGGAGATCCTGCTTATAGTCATAGGTGGATTATTTGTGATAGAGACTCTATCAGTTATTATCCAGGTATTATGGTTCAAGACATCAAAAAAGAGGGTCTTTAAGATGGCCCCCATCCACCATCACTTTGAATTATTGGGATGGCCGGAGATCAAAGTGATAATACGTTTCTGGCTGATATGTGCTATTTTTTCAGCACTGGGATTTTTCATATATTATCTAAAATTCATAGATTAGTTTACTAAGAGCTGCCACCTGAGAGGTTTAATAGTGATAGATCCTGATACTTTTTTTAAATGTAAAAAAATACTTATCATCGGTCTGGGAATGACCGGGATTTCCACAGCTTCCATACTTATGGGATTTGGTGGAAAGATATTGGCTGTAGATAATAATCTAAATCTGGACAGGGAAGATATATATAAGAGGATAGTAAAGAATTGCCCCCCGGAGATGAAAAAAAGCGGTAGATATCTTGAAATAATAATCGACAGCGGCACTAATGGTGATATCTCATTACTGGAGGGCATCAAATTGATCATATCCAGTCCGGGAGTACCCGGTAATATAGCTTTGCTTAAGGAGGCTTTTAAAAAAGATATTCCCATATGGGATGAACTTGAGCTTGCCTGGTCGCTTATGGGTCCAAAGCAGAAGAAAAATACTATTGCAGTGACCGGTACAAATGGTAAGACTACTGTAGTAAATCTTATAAATAAGATATTCTCTGATTCAAAAATTCCTTCTATAGCATGCGGTAATGTCGGTCTCCCGCTGCTTGATACATTTAGGTTGTCCCGGGACAGGAAGATCCTGGATGATGATGTCATGCGTGTGATAGAAGTCAGTAGTTTTCAATTAGAGAGGACAAAGACATTTAAACCTCATATTGGAGTACTTTTAAATATAACAAGTGATCATCTGGACCGTCATGGCAGTCTCAGTGATTACGGAAGGTTAAAATTTAATCTATTTTCTAACCAGGGCAGTGATGATACCGCAGTTCTTAATATAGATGACCCATATATTAAAAAAAATATCTGTGATCTTGAAAAAGACAGGGAACATCCGCAGATAATCAGGTTTGGTCTCAATAGTTCCCCGGAACATAATTTCCGGTATGATGGCACTAGTATATTCTTTGATTTTGCAGGATATGTGGGAAGTATTGATACCGGTGGAACCCTGCTCAGGGGTATGCATAATATTTCAAATATTATAGCTTCCATGATCCCGGCACTACTGGCCGGTGTCTCCCCCGGCTCCATTGAAAGATCGGTAAAGGAATATAAAGCTTTGGGCCACCGTATTGAATATCTTGGGGTAGTTTCGGGGATCAGGTGTTTTAATGATTCAAAATCAACAAATCCAGACTCGACCATTGCTGCATTACAGGACTTCGGAAAAGAAGTAACCATAATACTGGGAGGCAAAGACAAGGATATGGATTTCTTGATGCTTGCAGAGATAATCGAATCAAAAGTCAATAATCTTATTTTAATAGGACAGGCCGCAGCAAAGATAAATGGACTTTTGGGGCCGCTTTCAGGTAATTACAAAATATATCTATCAGGTAGTCTGGAAGAAGCAGTAGAACTCTCATTTAAAATAACTAAACCGGGCGGGGTACTTTTACTATCACCTGCTTGTGCGAGTATGGATATGTTTAAAGACTATAAAGACCGGGGAGACAGGTTTAAAAAACTGGTATTATCATACGGGAAAATATGATGGAAAGACAGGTCAAAAGACACAGGATATTCAGTATCGGTCTTGAGTATTATTTTCTGTTCATAATCACACTTATCCTATCTATAATAGGTATAGTGATGATATCCAGCGCATCAATATCGGTAGGTGAAAGATATTTCAATGACTCATACTGGTTTATCAGGAGACAGGTCATATGGTGGTTAATATCTTTTCCTTGTTTTCTGATCGCCTCAAGAATAGATTATAAAAAATACCGCAGGTTTTCAAATGTTTTTATACTTATAGTCATAGGGATGCTTGCACTTGTCCTCATACCCGGTTTCAGTATAGAATCCGGTGGAGCAAAAAGGTGGCTTGATCTATGGTTTTTTAGTCCTCAACCATCTGAATTCGCTAAGCTGGCCCTTGTGTTTTTCTTTTCCGATCATCTTGGAAGGCATTATATTAAAAATCCTGGCATAAAGAGGATATTGTGGCCATCATTTTTTGTGCTTTGCCTTGTGACCATCCTTATTTTTTTAGAACCTGACCTGAGTACCGTTATAGTCATATGGCTCATAATCTTTATAATAATGTATATTGGAGAAGTGAAGTTAAAACATATGATCGGCCTTGGATTCATCGGGGCCCTGGTAATTACTGGCTATATGTTTCTTGAGGATTATAGGAGAGAAAGGCTTCTGGCTTTTTTCAATGGAAGCAGTGAGAGCGGTGGATTTAATTTTCAGATCAATCAATCGCTTATAGCGCTTGGATCAGGAAATATCCTGGGACTTGGCCTTGGAAATAGTGTGCAGAAATATTCTTATCTGCCTGAGGCGCAGACTGATTTTATTTTTGCTATCATAGGAGAGGAGCTTGGCTTAATAGGGACAGTACTTATTGTGATATTGTTTTTGCTCTTTGCATTTTTTGGCATTAGGATATGTTTAAAGACAAATGATTATTATGGCAGAGTGCTCGCTGCCGGGCTTACAAGCCTTATAACAGTACCGGCTATAATAAACATTGCAGTAGTAATAGGGTTGGTTCCTGTTACCGGACTCACACTGCCATTTATAAGTTTCGGAGGTTCTTCACTTTTATTAAGTATGGTAAGTGTGGGTATCCTTCTTAATATTTCCAGACAGAATCTGCTTGTAAGAAGAATAAAAAAAGATATAAATAATAGGATAAATGATGAAAGACAGTAAGAAGAAAAAAAGGTATAAATAGTGGAAGACCAGGATAATACGAAGATTAAAAAAAATATACTTATAACCGGAGGGGGAACAGGGGGGCATCTTTATCCTGCAATGGCGGTCATAGAATACCTTCAGGAAAAATATCATGGCTCAAGCCTAACCTTTATTGGTTCCGAGAAAGGTATGGGGCATAAGCTGATACCTGCTATGGGTATAGATTTCTATAAAGTAAAAGCTCGCGGACTTACAATAAGCAGATCTGCATTAAAAAAATTTTCCGGTTATGCCGGTTTTATATTTGCCTTGATACCCGGTTTTATAATGGCCCTAAAGATACTTAAGAGAAAAAAGATAACAGAGATACTTGGTATGGGAGGTTATGTCTGTGCACCTGTCTTTCTGGCAGCAATGGTAAGAAAAATTGATTTTTCAATACATGAGCAGAATTATATTCCTGGAAGATTGAATAAGTTATTTTCACCAAAAGCTAAATATGTATTTATCAGTTTTAAGGAAACTAAAAAATACCTGAGGGCAAAAGAAGGCTCAGTTGTATTTTCGGGAAATCCAGTGCGCCGCGCGGTCAGGGAGTTTAGGAGATCGGTGCCTTCATATGGGAAATGGGGTCTAGATAAAGATAGGTTTACAATCATAGCTTTTGGGGGAAGCCTGGGAGCTGAGAAGATCAATAATACTATCGCTGGCCTCTACGGGGAATTCGCCAGAGACAGCAGAATTCAGATCTTGCTTATTTCCGGTGATAGGTATTATGCTGATATCAGCAGAATTGTGGAAAGCAAAATAAAAAGAGATGATAATCTTATTTTTAGGGTTAAAGCATATATTGATCAAATGGATCAGATCTACAGCATAGCCGATCTAATAATAGCAAGAGCCGGTGCAAATACTGTATTTGAGACTGCGGCCACAGGTATTCCTTCAATATTTATACCGTATCCGGATGCTATAGAGGATCACCAGTTCTATAATGCAAAATATATTGCGGATATGGGGAAAGCTGTGCTCCTCCGAGAAAACAAACTTTCAGTTAGGACCCTTTCTGATATAATAAAGAACCTTCTTAAAAATGGCATGGAAAGATATTTAAAAATGAGAAGTGTCTCTATTCCTAATTCCGGGGAGGAAAGTCTTAAAATAATTACCGGTAAACTGATGGAGGATAATATTGGTACTCGATAATGATTTTAGTAAATATACAAATTATTTCCTGGTCGGTATAGGAGGAGCAGGGATGAGCGCGATCGCTCTTGTCCTTAATGGTATGGGGTGTACAGTAGCTGGATCAGATATAAAGGAATCCCGCTATACCACCTCTTTGAAAAAAGAAGGAATAAAGATATATATGGGCCATTATGCCACAAATGTTGCTGATGCTGATATTGTGGTCTACTCAGCTGCCATACCTGAAACTAATATTGAAATACTGGAAGCAAAGTCAAAAAATATACCTATCCACAGCAGGGCAGACATACTATCGTGGATACTTAATAAAAGCAAAGGCATAGCTATTGCGGGAACACATGGAAAGACAACTACTACTTCTATGGTCTCTATGATGTTCAGGGGCCTGGATATGGATCCTACTATTATTGTTGGTGGTGAATTAAATGAGCTAGGCTCCAATGCTATTTATGGCAAAAGCGATTTTGTGATAGCAGAAGCTTGCGAAAGTGACGGTTCCTTTTTGAAATATAATCCATTCATAAGCGTTGTGACAAATATAGAGGAAGACCATTTTGATTATTATAATGATATGGATGAACTAGAAAAAAGCTTTTTCAAATTCATCTCAAATACAAGAAAAGAAGGATGGATAATAATAAATGGTGATGAGATAGAAAAAAACCGGATCAGGGATATGGGAAAAAAAAATATAATTACTTTTGGACTGGATAAAGGTAATGACATTATAGCTTCCAATATAAAGTATTCCAATCTTGGGTCATGCTATGATCTGGGTATTGGACAGAGAATCTTCAAGGTTCACTTGAATGTCCCCGGGCTCCATAATATAAAAAACAGTCTGGCTGCTTTATGTGTCTGCTATGCAATTGGGCTTGATCCTGCAAAAGCTGTGGAGATATTGAAGTATTTTACTGGTGTTAAAAGACGGTTTGAAAAAAGAGGTGAAAAAAAGGGTGCAATAGTTTTTGATGATTATGCCCATCACCCTTCTGAAGTAAGGGCCACTCTTGAAGCCGCTTCAGAAGAAAAGATGCAAAGAATAATTACAGTATTTCAGCCGCACAGGTATTCCAGGCTGGCACATCTTAAAAATGAGTTCAGCCTTTGTTTTAATGAAGCAGATATACTCATAATCACTGATGTTTATGGGTCCGGGGAACAACCTATTCCGGGTATAAACGGAAAAGTCCTTATAGATAGCCTTATTGAAAATGGATTTTCCGGTAAAATTTCGTATATACCGGGCCTTTCTGATATTGCCGAATATCTTAATATTATAATGAGGCAAGGCGACATAGTCTTACTTATGGGAGCGGGCGACATAACCCGGGTTTCAGATGAATTATTTAGAAATTAGAGAAAGAATCGACAGATCCGGATCTGGGAAAATGGTCCTTGACTATGATGTATCCAGTATTAATTCATTGGGGACAGGCGGGAAAGCAGCTGCACTGATCCGGGCAGATTCAATAGAAGGACTAGTCTCTATACTTGAGCTACTGGATTCAAACAGTATGGATTATGTCATTCTGGGCTCAGGCACCAATACAGTTTTTCCAGATGGGGCGTTCGGGACCATAATAGTGAAGCTTGGAAAAAGTTTTGATTATTGTAGTTTTAAAGATGATGGTATCATTTGTACCGGTGGAGCATGCAGCACCCAGGCCCTGGTGATGAAAGCGGCAAGACAGGGATATGATCTTTCACCTCTGGCAGGCATACCAGGAACAATAGGAGGAGCAGTATCCGGAAATAGCGGAACCGGATCATGGGGGATCTGCGATTATATTATTACCTTAAAAGCAATTTTTAAATATAATGATAAAATAGTCTATGATGAGATAGACTCAGTAAATATAGAGTATGGTTATAGATATTTCAAGCTAAAGGGCCTTATTGCTATAACAGAGCTGATGCTTAAGACCCGGAAAGATAAGGCTAAAAATATTTTACCGGTAATACACGGGGATGTGGTGAAAAGAAAGATATCACAGCCGGTCGGTGCAAAGACCTGTGGTTGTTTTTTTAAAAATCCGTCAGGAATAAAAAAGTCTGCAGGTGCCATGATAGATGAATGCGGCATGAAAGATTTTTACTATGGAGGAGCAAAAGTATCAAACAAACATGCTAATTTCATTGAGAACTCCAGTAATGCGACAAGTGAAGATATTGTGGTCCTTTCAAGAATAATGAAAGATAGGGTAAAGGAAAAATTTGATACTGAGCTTGATTATGAAGTTAAGATGATAGGATTTTGAATATGGGCGGACTAGCTGGCCGGTTTTCAAAAATCGGGGCAAGAGAACAAAGAAATAAAAAAATAGGTGTCCTTGCAGGAGGTTTGTCTTCTGAAAGAGAGATCTCCTTAAAGACTGGAATAAATATTTTCGAGTCTTTAAAAAGATCTGGATATAATGCTGATTTTATTGATGTAAAAGATGATCTGCTTGAAAAAGTAAGATTGATCGATATTGCTTTTTTGGCTCTTCACGGAAGATACGGAGAAGATGGTACCGTACAGGGAATGCTTGAACTGCTAAAAATTCCATATACTGGTTCGGGTGTTCTTTCCAGTGCGGTGGTGCTTGACAAGATACTTTCTAAAAAGATCTTTATCATGGAAAACATTCCAACTCCGCCATTTCTTGAGCTTGACCTTAACAGGCCAATGCCGGAACTTGACAGTTTGAAAGAAGATATAGAGATAAAAACCGGCTATCCCCTTGTGGTCAAACCAAATTCTGAAGGTTCTACAATAGGGATCAGGACCGTATATGACGAGTCCCAATTGGAGGACGGAATAAAGGAAGCAGCTAGATATGATAAAAGAATACTCCTTGAAAAATATATAAAGGGACGGGAGCTGACTGTAGGAATAATAGGATTAGAACCTGAGGTACTTCCGATCATTGAAATAAAACCCAAAAGTGGATTTTTTGATTTTGATTCCAAATATAAAAGTGATCTTACAGAATATATCATACCTGCGAATATAGATAAGAAGACAGCAGAAAATATAATGGAGATCTCAATGAACTGTCATAAGACCATGGGATGCAGCGGTATCTCAAGAGTCGATTTTATTCTTGATAGCGCAGGTACTCCATATGTCCTGGAGATAAATACAATGCCGGGAATGACATCTACAAGTC
>JALHTA010000400.1 GCA_022865545.1 Actinomycetota bacterium
AATTATATGTCCTGATCCTCTCACTGCGGTCGCCGGTCCCTATCTGCATCCTACGGTTTTCCGTCAGCTCATCCTTTTGCTTTCTTTCTTCTTCCTCTTTAAGCCTTGCCCTCAATATCTTTAGAGCTTTGTCCTTATTCTGCAGCTGGGACTTCTCGTCCTGGCAGCTGACGATCATGCCAGTGGGTATATAAGTTACCCTAACAGCTGAATCAGTAGTATTTACTGACTGTCCTCCGGGGCCGCTTGAGCGGAAAACGTCTATCCTAAGATCATTGGGGTCTATTTCGACTTCTACTTCTTCAACCTCCGGGAGGACCGCAACAGTTGCGGTAGATGTATGTATCCTGCCCTGTGATTCAGTCGTAGGCACCCTTTGCACTCTGTGGACACCGGATTCATACTTCATGGTGCCATATACCCCTTTGCCTACGATCTCAAAGATTATTTCCTTGAATCCCCCTATTCCAGGGTGATTTGAGCTGAGAATGGTATGCTTCCATTTCCTGCTTTCAGCATATTTTGTATAGAGGCGGTACAGCACTTCAGCAAACAATGCAGCTTCATCCCCTCCTGCGCCTGCCCTTACTTCCACGATTGCATTTTTTATATCATTGGGATCCTTTGGAGTAAGATGAAGCTTTATCTTTCTCTCCAGGAGCAATTTAGATCCATTGTTTTTATTTATCTCCTCTTTAAGGAAATCCCTCATATCTTCATCTTCTTCCAGGCCCAGCATCTCCTCTGCCTCTTCAATCGATGTAATCACCTGGCGGTACTGCTTTGTAAGATTTACAGTATCGACTATCTCGGAGACCTTTTTACCATATTCCTTTATCTTCTCAGGATTCAATGTTACCTCGGGACTCGAGAGTTTTTCCATGAGTTTATTATATTTTTCTTCAAAATTTTTTAACTTTTCAAGTAATTCATTCATTTTATATATTCCTTTGAAAATTCATCAAGATACTGGATATTATTGAATAGTAATCAGTAAATGAAAATGTGGCCGGACGCCTATAACTATATCTAAATAATACGGCCAAAATAATATAATAGCTTAAAGTTTGCTAGCTGGAGGTTGTCTCCAGAATTACTTTACTTTTTTTTAGTTCATCTTCTGCTTCTATGACCCTGTTAAATGAACTCATAGCTACTTCTATCTGGGAATCATCAGGTTCCCTTGTAGTGACTTTCTGAAGCAGAAGGCCCGGATAAAACAAAATATTTACGATCTTGTATTTCGAGAATCTACCTGCAAGTTTTATAATTTCGTATGATATCCCGGACACTAAAGGTATAAGAAGGACCCTGTATAGTATGCGCAGAAGTATCGGGGGTCTTCCCAGAAAAGCAAATACAAATATTGCCACTACCATGACTATAAGGAGGAAGCTCGTGCCGCATCTTACATGTACAGTTGTATATTTTCTTACATTCCCGAGCACTACTTCTTCCCCGTTTTCATATGCCTGGATCGTTTTATGCTCTGCACCATGATACTGAAATATCCTTTTAATATCTTTAAGCTGGGAGACTATAAGTATATATCCCAGAAAAAGAGCTATTCTTACAAGTCCCTCCATCAGATTATATATTATGGTATTTGGAAAGTAACTGGAAAATCTTTTTCATCGTGATTAAGATATTGGTATGCCTTTAAGAATGGAAGGCCGATTGGATAGTGGATACCTGTTGAGATGTCCTTCTCCTTTAAATAAGATTGAAATTGATCTCGTCTGGCGGATTTAACAACATACAAATGGTAAACCGATC
>JALHTA010000401.1 GCA_022865545.1 Actinomycetota bacterium
ATCTGAGATATAGATCAATGTAACATAAGTGATCCCATTTTCTATCATCCTGATCCTCTCAATATAATTAACTTTCGTTTTCTCTGAAAGTTTTAAGATCACTTTTACCCGTGCAGATGGTTTGATCAAGGTCTTTTTTCTTATAATATTCTTAAAACCTACACCTTTCTCAAGAAATTCATCTGTTGTAAAAACAGGCCTCTGCATCAGATTGGTTTCAAGCTTTTTGATCCCTATATAGGTCCCCTTGCCCCTCTTTTTATATATCTGTCCATCATTTTCCAATTCCTTTAAGGCTTGTCTCAATGTAAACCTGCTCAATTGAAATTGTTCACACAATTCATATTCATTACCGATCTTTTCACCTTCTTTTAGAAGTTTCTTATCTATAGCCAGTACAAATTGGTCGAGCACCTGTACATAGAGAGGGATCCTACTCTGTTTATCTACCGGTTTAAATATCTTTTTAGCCATTGAACCTATCCTTATTCTCTAAGGTATTAAATATCCTTTAATCCATTGGATTCTGAAAAATAATATCATTTAATTTCTCACGATAATAGACAAAATTATCCCATGAGACCAGTGGCGGTACAGAATGGTCCACAAAGGGAACATACCCACCCTTTTTAAGCATATACGGGACCTTTTTAAGCTCTTTATCTATTTCATCCTTATCTCCGAAGAGCTTCATCTTGTTTATCCCTCCCGCAATTTTGAGTTCAGGATAATCTTTCCTTATCTTTATAATGTCCATCGATCCTGTTACCTCAAAAGGTAAAAGGCCATTGACCCCACTTTTCAAAAGTAGTGGAATAAGCGAGGTCACATCGCCATCACTGTCTACGAAAATGTTTTTGATCTTATATTTCTTTAAAAAATCAGTCAATTTCCTATATCTTGGTTCGAGTAATTCCTTAAATGAATCAAGCGAGAGGAGCGGCCCTCCTTTAAATGCCATATCTTCATTAATAAGCACAAAGTCTACCTCCACTTTTTCCAGAATATATTCCCAGAAAGAAATGGTAGTATCTAAAATAAAATCAAGCATCTCATTTAGCAGGATGGGGTCGTCATAGATAGTCATCAAGAATCTTTCCAATCCCATTGTTTCTCTGGGAAACCAAAAAAAGCCATTGCTTCTTCCGCATAGCATTATCAAGTGTCCCTCAGACTGGAACTTTTTGGCTGTTTCGGCCCAGCCAGTTTCCATCCTTTTCTCAAAATCAGTACCGACCCTTTCCCTATAATCTAAAAAGTCACCCCTTGATCTTATTGGAAAATCCAGGTACAAAGGCATAGAACTTCTAATACCTCCCTGTTCATCCTTTAATCTTTTCTGGGTGACCCCATAGTCATCCTTAAAAATGATAAATTCATCATTTTCTTCTATTGTCTCTTCTTTATACATGGGGCTGAAATCATTGAGGATGGAATGTGATTTGAAGTCAAAATCAAAATAACGGCAGACATCATTATCGACCATTTTTTCATTTAAGAAATTAGTATTAAAATTACTTCTTATATTATGGCCGACCGCATGTTCAGGTAAACCATCAATTTTTGGCAGGCCTTCCCCATACCATCTGTCCAGGGTCTCATACCAGAATGCAAATTCTGCTTTTACAGATTTTGATCCTTTTTCGAAATTCAAACACGAAAGTACCTTTTCTCTACCATTCAAAACCTTAATCCTCCAATCACATCAGGGGTTTTACCCATATTTTTTCTTCATAAGTTCTATTAAACGCTTTGCGATCTCAGCTGCAAATACCGGATCATTTATATCAGTATCTCTTGTATTTATGGGAATATCATCCCTGAGCTGTTTTTTAAGTTCGTCTACATATGCCATATCTGACTCGTGATCATGTATCGGGGCGCCTTCAACAGAGTGGGAACAGAAACCTTTCATCGGAATAAACCATTCTACCGGCCCTTTAGCTGGATTG
>JALHTA010000402.1 GCA_022865545.1 Actinomycetota bacterium
ACTGAAGATGGACCTACTGTAGAGCCCGGCAGGGTCGGTCTTATCCTGCTGGTACAAAGAGTGCTTAGAAATGCCTTGGACCTTCTAGATATATCCGCACCTGAAAAGATGTAGGTGTCCTGTCCGGGGAGCCAATTTTTCAGCTCTTACTGAACCAAAGCATTCATTTAAGCAGGCTTATGATGATTATCAGGAAAATATTAGCAAGATAAGGACTCTTATAACACAGATCCATATTGCAAATCTTAGAAATAAGGTAAATTTTAAGGAATAATAATAGAGACAGTGGAGCAAGTGCAAAACTGCCGCGAGGATGTCACAGTTAATCTGTATATTTAATTTATAAAATATTTGGAGCCTATATTATTTTTCTTTGTGTCTAATGATCCATTTTTCTATGTAATGAGGTTTTGCGTTTCCTTCAGCTACGCTAATACCAAGTTTTACCAGTTCTGATTGGGTAAACTTCAATTTAATATTATTAAGCTCGAGAAGGACCAGCATTACAAATATTCCAATACGCTTGTTTCCATCTATAAAAGGATGGCTTCTTATGATCCCGTAAGTCTGTCTGGCAACCTTTTCTTCAATAGTGGGGTATAAATCTTTTCCTTCAAAAGAGGCATAAGCATGGAATATAGCAGATTCCAGGGTTCCGATATCACGGATTCCTGAGATACCTTCTGTTGCTTTGCACATCTTTTTATGGAGGGACAAAACATCGTCAGTATCGAGTCTTATCATTTAGCTAATTCCTTAAAAGCTTTTAAATTATCTTCAAGTATTTTAGATGCAATAGTTTCCATTCTATCTTTTCCTGAAACCTGTAATTCCTCGAGCCTTTTAAAATCAATAACCACATAACGTGGATTATTGTTTTTCATTATTAGGACTGAACCTTTCTCGTCAACTTTACGTATTACTTTTGAAAAGTTCTGATTTGCTTCCGTTAAGGACACTAAGTCTTCTGTGTTTACTAACATAAAAATCACCTCAAAAATTATTATACTTTAAAATAGGATTAATACAACCTATATTAATTTTGGAATAATAAACAAACAAATAGGATGATAAAAACTAATAAAAGATTAATTTTATAGTTTAATAGTTTACCTATAAATAGTATAATTTAAAAAATTATCTTAAATAGATAATAAAAAAATTAAATATTTGTCTCCGACTTAAATTTCCTAAGACCTCCCGGGAGGTTATGGGATTTAAGCGGTAGGGTTAATCGGGAAACGGACTGGCCTCCCATTTGGAAAGGGGACTTAAAGGTTTGAATATATATAAATTGAGACCGGCAAGAACTCCTTGTCGGTTTTTATTTGGCAGGAGAAATTTAACCATTTCATTATTAATCATTGCATTAATAATTACCCTATTTATATCCGGAATGTCCTGCAAAGCCGAAACAAGGGATACAGAGATAATCCTTGCTACTACTACCAGCACTTATGACAGCGGACTCCTTGATGAACTGCTGCCAATATTTAAAGAGGAATTTGGTTATAGCGTAAAACCCATAGCAGTAGGGACAGGAGAAGCCATAGCCATGGGCCAAAGAGGGGAAGCTGATGTAATACTGGTACACAGCAGGAAGTCCGAGGACGAGTTTGTGGCCGGCGGTTTCGGAACAGAGAGATATGATGTTATGCATAATGATTTTGTGATTATCGGACCAGAAGAAGATACTGCGCAAGTGACGGGTCTTGATGCTGCCCAGGCCTATACTGCCATAGCCGGAGCAGAGGCACTTTTTACATCCCGTGGCGATAATTCGGGGACCAATAAAAAGGAACTATCCATATGGGAAGAAGCCGGCATTATCCCTGAAGGCGGCTGGTATTTGGAGACCGGTCAGGGTATGGGTGCAACACTCAGGATCGCTGATGAAAAAAATGCCTACACCATGACTGACAGGGGGACATATCTAGCACAGCAGGAGAGCCTGATCCTGATCATTCTGGTTGAAGGTGATCAAATACTATTTAACCCTTATGGCATAATCCCGGTAAATCCTGAAAAACACCCCGGTCTGGGGATCAATTACCTGGGAGCAATGAAACTTGTAGAATTTATAACCGGCCAGAAGGGCCAGGGAATTATAAGGGAATTTGGAAAAGAAAAGTTTGGACAGCCACTTTTCTATCCTGATATTATAAAGTAGGAGTTTTATTATATGGATATAATCTGGGAAGGCTTAAAACAGGCTTTTGTCCTTATATTTACCGGAAACAGGGAAGTCTATGAAATACTGTTTTTGACCATAAAAGTCTCGGGAAGTGCGGTATTTTTTTCGATGCTGCTGGGTGTTCCCACCGGGATATTCGTGGGACTTAACAGGTTTTTCGGTAAAAAGTTTGTTATCACCCTTATAAATACAGGCATGGGTCTTCCACCTGTTGCTGCAGGACTTATCGTGACCCTGTTTATATGGAGAAGCGGGGTCCTGGGTTTTATGGAACTCATGTATACCCCTGTTGCCATGGTTATTGCCCAGGTGCTTATCGCTTCACCAATAATCGCAGGTATCACGCTTGCGGCGGTCCAGCAAATAAATCCGAAACTCCGCCAGCAGGCCCTTTCCCTCGGAGCAGGCAGGCTCCAGGTCTTCTGGGTACTTATAAAGGAGGCAAGACTACCGGCCCTGGCTGGTGTTATGGCGGGTTTTGGCGGTGTTATCTCAGAAGTAGGAGCGGTAATAATGGTAGGCGGAAATATAAAGGGAGAGACGAGAGTGCTTACAACTGCCACTGTACAGATGGTCAGGATGGGGAAATTTGATATCGCAATAGCACTTGTAGTTATACTCCTCATCCTTACTTTCGGAGTTAATCTGGCCCTGACTTTAATTCAGCAAAGAGAAGGAATAAGATGGATTCCAAGATCATAGAGATAAAAGGTCTGGAGAAAAAATATAATAGTAAGTTCAGCCTATCGGTTGACGGCTTATATCTTAAAAGTAATAAGATATTAACTATTATTGGACCTAATGGTTCTGGAAAATCTACACTGATAAGATTACTAAATCTTCTGGAAAAACCGGACAGGGGAGTTATTTCTTTTGAAGGGGAAAATATTCTGGGTGAAAGAGTAGATAAATTTGCTATTAGAAAAAAAATGGCGGTTGTATTCCAGGAACCGCTGCTTTTTAATACCTCTGTCTATAGTAATATAATAATGGGACTAAGCTTTAGAAAAATACCACTTATTGAAGTGAATGAACGCCTCCAGTATTTTACTGAAAAACTAAAGATCGGCGACATCCTTGGAAGGAGCATAAAAAACCTTTCCGGAGGGGAAAAGCAGAGAGTATCACTTGCAAGAGCACTTATCCTTGATCCAAAACTGCTGCTCCTGGATGAACCCCTTGCTAATATAGATCAGCAATCCCGTGAAAGCCTGAGATCAGATCTTTTAGAGGTCCTGAAAAAATATGGAAAATCAATAATCTATGTTACGCATGACCGTAATGAGGCGATGGTGCTTGCAGATTATATAGCGGTGATGAATGAGGGAAGGATCGAGCAGTTTGCTCCGAAGGAAGAGGTTTTTAGAAGACCTGCCAATGAATTCATAGCAAAATTTGTAGGGGTCGAGACTTTAATCGAGGGTTTAGTCGTCAGGAACAGTGAGAATGTAGCTGAAGTAGAAGTCTCCGGTGGAAAGGGAAAGGACAAACAGATAATCTATGTAGTCAGTGAGGCAACAAAGAAAAATAAGGTCACTTTGGCTATTAGGCCGGAAGATGTAATCCTCTACAGCATGGATATCCCACCCCGGAAATCCTCAGCTATGAATCTTTTCCAGGGGAAGATAAACAGCATCAGAAATATTGGGATGTTTAAAAAGATAGAGATCGACTGCGGTTTTAATCTAATATCTTTTGTGACCCAGAATTCTATTGAAAGATTGGGATTGGATGCTGGAAAGACTATTACTGCCGGGATAAAAGCAAGTTCGATCCATATGCTTTAAATATCATATAGAAATGAGATGTAAGTATAAATATTGATATATTCCGGTAGAGATGAAGATGGGTGAGCATGGTACTGTCAGACAACTTTAAACGTAAGATCGATTATCTTAGACTATCAGTGACGGACAGGTGTAATCTGAGGTGTAAATACTGCATGCCAGGAGAAGGTATAAGACTCGCCGGCAGGGAAGAGCTTCTAACCTATGAAGAGATCCTTAAAATCGTAAAGATCTTTGGAGACCTGGGAATCAGGAAATTAAGGCTGACCGGTGGAGAACCTCTGCTGCGTGATGATATATTGGAGCTCATTATTGGACTATCTAAACTAAAGGACATTGAAGATATTTCCATTACCACAAATGGCATCCTGCTCGAAAAATATCTGGAGAGATTATACAGATCAGGAATAAGTAGTATAAATATTAGCCTGGATAGCCTTGACGGGAAAAGCTACAGGCAAATAACCCGTGGTGGCGACGTAGAAAGGGTGATCAGGGCCATAAATAAAGCTGTCGACATCGGGATAAAAAGAGTAAAGGTAAATGTAGTCCTGAGTAGTGTCTTAAAAACAGAAGATATTGAAGGATTTATAAGGTGGGTCATGGAAAAACCCCTTGATATAAGGTTTATCGAGATGATGCCTGTGATGGACATTGATTCAATAGAATGCAGTGCAGGTTCTATCATGGAGGACGGGGAACAGCCCATGATCGGTATGGAGCAGATACTTTCTATAATGAAAAAGGCAGGACCCTACACAAAGCTTGATGAAAAGAGGGGTTTCGGGCCGGCAGAGTATTATAAGATCGAGGGAAGCAGGGGAAATATCGGATTTATAAAAAATGATATGGATTCATGTTTTTACTGTAATAGGATAAGGATCACCCCTATGGGAATATTAAGATTATGCCTTTTTTCTGATGAAGGACTTGATCTTAAAGAGATGTTAAGAGGCGAATTTTCTGAAAATAATATTAAAACTGCTATTATTAGTTTTATAGAAAAAAAACCGAAAGATAGAAATAGCAGTAGTTCTTGTAGACCAGGGGAAAAAAGTAGAATACCTGGTTTTATGAATAAGATAGGTGGATAAATTAATAAATGGAACGAATTAAGGTAGGTGGTCATTATGGATAAAACTTCAGATTTTACTCATCTGGAAAGTGATGGAAAAGCCAGGATGGTGGATATATCTAAAAAAGTGCCAACGGTCAGGACTGCTGAAGCTGAAGGTTTTATAATTCTCGATGAAAATATAATCGCCAAAATAAAGGAAAATGGAATAGAAAAAGGCGATGTATTAGCAGTAGCAAAGATAGCAGGGATAAATGCTGCAAAAAAGACCTGCGAGTTAATACCCTTATGCCACCAGCTGGCCCTTACAGGTATTGAAATAGGGTTTACCCTTCTTGAAGAGGAGAACAGGATAAGGGTCAATTCAAAAGTCAAAACCAATTACTCCACCGGGGTAGAGATGGAAGCCCTGACAGCAGCCAGCGCAAGCCTTCTTACTATTTATGATATGTGCAAGGCCCTTTCAAAAAGTATGCGGATAGGACCCATATATTTATTGAGTAAAACAGGCGGAAAATCGGATTATAATAAAAAATAATATCTGGAGGCCAAAATAGAAGGAAAAATAGTATCGATTAATATAAGCAAGGATAAGGGCGGCAAGAAGAGCCCGGTCAATGATGTTATTGTAAACAACTATGGTATCAAGGGAGACGGGCATAGCGGAGACTGGCACCGTCAGATAAGCCTCCTATCGATGGAGAGCATAGTCGAGGTAAATAATAAGGGAGTTGAAGCCATCCCCGGGGATTTTGCAGAAAATCTTACTGTATCCGGAATGAATATGACCGGACTTAAGATCGGTGACAGGTTTGAGATAAAAAATTTGGAACCGGACGGTAAACCTGGAGATAAAGAATCTAAAAATAAGACCAGCCAGGAAAGTGTAAGTGTAATTCTTGAAATCACCCAGATAGGCAAGGAATGTCTTCACCCATGCAGGATATATCATCAGATGGGTTCATGCATAATGCCTCAGGAAGGAATATTCTGCAAGGTAATAGAACCTGGGAAGATCCTGGTAGGAGATATTATCAACTCAAGAAAATAGTCAAATAAAGGATAATATGTCTTTTCATCTGAGTTTTGGAAGCTTGATGAAATTTAAAAAAATAAGTTTTATAGAATAATTTTATTATCTTACTATTCATAGAGAAGAGTATGGAGAAAACATGAAGAAGACTTTAAAAGTAGCAGTTATCACTGTAAGCGATAAAGGATATAGAGGA
>JALHTA010000403.1 GCA_022865545.1 Actinomycetota bacterium
ATTGCTATTCACAATATACCAGAAGGGATCGCGGTATCTGCTCCTATCTATAAAGCTACAGGTAGCAGGAAAAAAGCTTTTTTGTGGTCCTTCCTATCTGGTGTGGTAGAACCTGTTGGTGCAGTAATTACTGCTTTTGTATTATTACCTTTTATGAGTCCTGTGGTTCTAGGATATATTCTTTTAGGTATAGCAGGGCTTATGGTGTTTATATCAATTGATGCTACTGCCGGTTTCTAAATAATATGGTTATAACCATCTTCATATTGTAAGTTTTATTATAGGTATGGCAATTATGATATTAAGCCTGATACTATTAAGATATTAACGATACAATTGTCTTAAATGGCTGGCCACCGTGGACGATGTTAAAACCAAAATCTTTCTGTTAAATGAGTATATTTTTATACCGGAATTAAGTTTTTAAGATTTATTAATATAAATATACTTCTAACTATATAGTCTTCCTATTTAAATATACCACCATAAATATTATAATTTGGCTACTATATTAATAGACAGGCTCCAAAGGCGGAATTTTGTGAATTAAAATCAATCGTGATAGTATTGTGAGAGTTTTGCTCTATACTTGGATTATGGAAAAATAAATAAGGAAATGAGTGTAAAAAATGGCAAACTTAAAAGGAACAAAAACTGAAAAAAATCTTCTTGCATCTTTTGCAGGAGAATCACAAGCAAGAAACCGGTATACGTATTTTGCAAGCATAGCAAAAAAGGCAGGTTTTGAGCAGATAGCAGCAATATTCCTTGAGACTGCTGGTAATGAGAAAGAACACGCAGAGAGATTTTTCAAGTTTCTAGAAGGTGGAGATGTTGAAATCACAGCAAGCTATCCAGCAGGTGAGATCAAAGATACAGCAGCTAATCTAGAAGCCTCTGCAACCGGTGAAAACTTGGAATGGACAAAAATCTACAAAGAATCAGAAGAAATAGCACAAAGTGAAGGTTTTGAAAAAATTGCCTTTGTATTTAAAGAGATAGCCGAAGTAGAGGAACAACATGAAATGCGATACAGAAAATTACTCAAGAATTTAAAAGAAGGTAAGGTATTTAAAAAGGATATAGTAGTTAAATGGAAATGCCGCAATTGTGGATATGTCCATGAAGGAAAAGAAGCACTGAAGGAATGCCCGGCCTGTGCACATCCCCAGAGTTATTATGAGCTGTTTTGTGAGAATTATTGATAATATGATAAGTAATAGTTATTCTCTAGACTATGGTCAAGCTGGCTGGCCCGGGTTGCGAAATTTCGAACCATTTTTTAAAGGAATTAATATATTTGAAAGATTCTTTAATAACCAAATAAAATAAATGTCTACTTTGGTTGGCCACTGTACGCAATGTTAGAACCGCAATAATGGCTTCTAATGAGGATATTTTTATAACTGAATTGGGTATTAATAAGTAATTCTATCAAGTTATTTCCTAATCAATGGGACTATGATCAAAGAAATTGGTAATGCTACTGCAAAGCTTATGCCAAATGCTTTTAACCAAATCATAAAGAAATGAGGTTACCATCCCACATTTGTTAGAGTTAGAACAAAAGACATTATAAGTGACATTATAATAGACACAAGTAAACCAAATAATAGTCCGTAGTATTTCCTTTTTATTTTCTTCTTTCAGATATTATTAACATTTTAAAATTATTTTATTACTGAATTTTAATAATTTTTTATTCTACTATAATCTTTCCATTCATAGATGGATGAATACCACAAATGTATTTATAGATACCAGCATCACTGAAGGTAAAACTAAAAGTATCACCTTTAGGCATTGTCTCTGATTCAAAAGTATCCATTTTTACAGTATGGGCAGCTCCGTCATTATTTGTCCAAGTTACAGTATCACCAACTTTTATAGTTAAATCTGAAGGATTAAAAGCGAAATCTTCAATACTTACCTCATGATCTACACTTGACTTTACTTCAGTTTCAGAAGCCTCTCCTAACACTTCTTCAGTAATTTCTTCCTCTTCTACTGCAAGTGTTCCTCCATTTCCACAACTAATTCCCATAAATAGTATAGAAGCAGTAAATACTACTATTAATAGTAAGGTTATATATTTTTTCATTTTATTTACTCCTATTTGGTTTAGGGTTTGATAAAGAGCTAG
>JALHTA010000404.1 GCA_022865545.1 Actinomycetota bacterium
GAATGCCCTGGTACCAGAGATCATTGAAAAATCAGAGGATGAGATACGGCTTGCATGCGAGATGATGATTAGGGCCTATGATCCCTGTATATCCTGTTCGACACATTTTTTAAATATAAAACTGGTAAATAAATAATCATTTAAATAATCCACTCCGGATATATTGCCGGGAGTATTATTTAAGTTCCTAAGCGTCAGGTACAGATAAGATAGTTAATATATCTTTAAAATTATATGCAGATACCGTTATCAGAGAACAAAAAATTTGAAGGTCCTGGAAGTATAAGATCTAAAAAAAGAATTGTCAGGGTAATAGGTTTTGGTAATATTTACAGGTCTGATGATGGTATTGGTATAAGAGTAATAGAGGATATATCAAGATCAGGCGGTATTAAGGATATCGAATTGATCGATGGCGGGACCTCCGGGATCGATCTTATTTTTTATCTTCAAAATTCTGATCTTGTAATAATAATAGATGCCGTAGATGCAGGACAGCAAAATGCAGGTATCGTAGTAATAAAACCATATGATATAGAAAAATTTCAGGAAATACCTTTCAGAAGCTACTCACTGCATGATTTTGACCTGTCTGAAGCGCTTACTCTGGCAAAAAAAATAGGGACCAGGGCACAAATAATAATAATTGGAATAAAACCCGAAAATACTGATTTTGGTGAGAAATTAACATCTGAAATTGAAAAAAAGATACCCCGGATCATCTCAATAGTGAGGCAAATGATCTGTGAAGAAAAACAATCGTAGCCGTGTTTTTTAAAAACCCCTTAATAGAAAAGAATATTGGTTTAAAAGCATTTGCTGGGCCTCAAGTTTAATAGGTTTAAAGAAAGTATTATTGTCTGTCCTCTCCAGCTGAAATACATCGATATCTTCCAATTTCTCCAGAATACCTGTCAGGAAACTAGCATTATGGGTGGCAATTATTATTTGATTTCCGTAGATCCTTGAATACTCTACGATCCATTTACCCAGCAAAACACTCTGTTCTTTTCTTAATTTTATATCTGGGTCGTCAAGGAGGATTATTCTTCCCGATGAAAGTAAAAGTGCCGTAAAGATCCATATAAGTTTCCTGAAAGTAATTAACCTGTCTGCAGGGTCTTTAATACTTTCAGATTTTTCTAAAAATCTATCGATGATATTAAAACTGATATCCCTTAAGACCCCTATTTCTTTGGAGACCCCGGGTATAAAAGAATCTTTGTATAAAATATTTAATTTTTTTATTATGCACGGTTCACTGAAAACAAGGCCATTAAAAAAATCTTTTAAGCCGGTTATCTCCGTTCTATTGAAGTCTTGAAGATCAAAAATTGAACGGTCAGAATTGCCGTCTATTAAGGTCACAAGGAATCTTCCCAGATTTCCGGAAATAGGTATCGGTCACCTGAACTCTCGAAGTTATTTTTTAATTCATTGAGATCCAGATTAATGGTATCACTTCCATATAGTTCAGAAGACATCCCGGTAATCAGCGTCTTCCTGCGCTGTCAGATTGTTTCAGGCATACTTTTGATGTCAGGAAGTCGAATGATTCAGGTTTTTCAATTTCCAGTTCATGGACGACCACGGTTTCCGGATCTGTGTAGGATAGTATGGATCTAATATCTTTCAAAGTCTGGGATTTACCGACATTATTGGAACCGACAAGTATGGTAAAATCCGTTAAAATTATTTTAATGCCGCTTTTATCTGTTAAAGATCTAATTCTCATATTTTTTTCCAAATCCTTTTAGAAGATGATGAAATTTATTAATATGACTTAAAATATAATATGGTTTTGGCTTTTATTTCTTAATCCCGGAGTTTTGATTTAAATATAACATTGTATAATTTCTTCTTCAACTATAATTATGAATTGTTTTAAAGGTCACGGCTCTGAAAGGGTTTTTTTTACCTTATATATTATTTTATCGTTTCCTAATCTTTCTTCCTGAGTTTGGGATATCTTTATTTTTCTTTTAACAAATGTAGGGTGTCTGTCTTCAAAAATAAAAATATTATCACCAAGGAGGGCAGCTTCTTCAATATCATGTGTAACAAATATTATTGTACGTTTGTCCCTGGACCA
>JALHTA010000405.1 GCA_022865545.1 Actinomycetota bacterium
ACTATCACCCCATCCCTTATATTTTCTAATAATGCATCCCTGGTAGCAGGTACTATCTCTCCCAATCTATAGTTTGTTATCCCGAAAAGAAAGAATAATATGCTGACTGTAAGTGAAACCGGAGTGGGATCAAAATATTTGAATGGACCAAGATCTATTAGATAAAATATATTAAAAACAATAGGGATAGCAGCGAGAAAAATTATAAATCCGGCTTTCTTCTTAATATAACTTGATGCTGAGAGAAGCATATTTACCAGATAAACATAACTTTGAAGTACTAATATATATGCATATGCAGTATATATCCAAAAAGTTATACCATATTCCTTTGTAAGATAATAATAATCACCGATTTTTTCCATTCCGTATTGAAGGCTCAGGCCATGGAACTGATTTGTAAAATCAAAGATCAGCCATATAACCGGGACTATACTTATATATATTATCATTGATGGTGTGACCCAATTCTTCCTTCCTGTATATCCCAGAGCAAAAAAGAAAAACGATATAGTCACCATAACAACACCAAGTGAATCTACGTGGTTCCAAAATACTTTGAAACCAAAATCAGTACTTAAGATATCCAGCACATTTCCCAGAAGCCATATAATACATCCCGAAGCAAGGACTATGAGTATCTTATAATTTTCAGCTGGTTTAAACTTAAAGATATAAGCTATAAAGATTATAGCTATTACCATCCCCACGATTAAAAATACTGCATATAAGGGAAACTGCATATAAATATTATATAATTAAATTATTAACAATTTTTTAAAATATTTACTTTATTATAGTATTAAATAATAAATATTAAAATTATATTTATTATTTAATACTATATATAATTTATTAATACATTATTTTAAATCAGGGATTGTAAATCCCAAATTAAGTAATTCAATCAATTGAAAATAGAACCCTCATGGGGTAAAATTCTATCAACTCTTAATTTATAAGATTTATTCTCTGTTAATAATTAGAAAAAGAATAAGGAGGCATCTATTATGGCAATTTTTTCAAGAGTAACTGACCTGCTAAAAGCAAATATCAATGATCTCATAGACCGTGCGGAAGATCCGGAAAAAATGGTCAAGCAGATAATCATCGATATGGAGGAACAACTTCAAAATGCTGTACAGGGGCTTGGCTCTGTAATGGCAAGCGAGAGAGAAATGCTTAAGAAACTTAATGAAGCTAAAGACGAATCAAAACTATGGGAGGGCCGTGCAAAGGATGCACTAAAATCCGATAATGAAGAGCTTGCAAAGAAAGCAATAGATAAAAAACTCACAGCAGATACCAGTGTAAAGCAATACCAGAAGATGTACGATAATATTTCCTCTCAGTCTGAAACATTAAGGGAGCAAGTGGACCTTCTAAAGAAAAAACTTGTTGAAGCCCGTGCCCGTCAGACCATGCTGGTTGCGAGAGACAAAGTAGCAGAAGCCCGCAAGGAAGTAATAAGTGCCGTAGGTGATCTTGATAGTTCAGGAGCTTTTGCAAAAATGGATAAGATGGAAAAAAAGATAGCAGAAAAAGAAGCTCAGGCAGATGCTGCATTTGATATTTCCGGAATGGATGATGAAGAAGATGATGAGTTTGAGGAAATGGAAAATAAAAAGGTTGCCGATGATGAATTGGCACGTTTAAAGGAAGAATTATCAAAAGAATAGGAAGGACCCTTTGATGTTATCATTTATAATCGGCGGCATACTTATCATCGGTGGGGCTATTTTAGGTTTTATCGTTCCCAGAAAGATGAAGAATAAGAATATCGAGATAAAGTTTTTAAAGACTATACCTATCGGAGAATTAAAGGAGATCCTTACCGGCAATGCTGAGGCTGGTCTTGAAGGCTATAGGCATTATAGTGAGTTAAAGGGAAAAGCTGGTTCAGACGATCCCCAGAAGACTCCTTATTCAAATAAAGAGGTAGCCTATTATAATGCGAGCCTCTACCAGGTATATGAAGAGACTGAGACTTACAGGGATGAAAAAGGTGTCACGAGAAGGAGAGTCAAGAAAAGCCAGTCGCTTATCTCCAATCAGAAAAGTTCCAATCTTATCACTCTTAAGGATCCTGCTTCTGTAGACAAGGTATATATAGATGCTGCTCAATCCGGCTTGAAGCTTGATACCTTGAAGACTTTTAGTAAATTTGAGCCTTCAGCCAATAAAAGAAAATATGGTTTTCTTGATAATTTAAAATATAGCGCAATGGGCTCTAAGACACTCGGTTTCAAGATGATAGAAAATACCATTCCGCTGGGTCAATCCCTCTATTTATTGGGAGAAGCTCTCCTTGAAGGAAAAAAGATAAATATCATGAGGCCAAGAGACAGCAAAAAACCTTTTATTTTGTCGGTTAAAAGCGAAGATGATATGGTAAGATCAAATAATAGAAGTGCAAATATTGCCCTGGTCTTTGCCGTACTGCTCGCACTGGCAGGTATCCTGATAATGATGTTTATGCGCTGAGTCTGTCCGGATAGGTATGATAAATAATTATTTTTTTACAGGAATCAAAAAATCTATTGGTTTTCTGCCTCATTTGCAAGAACCAGTAGATTTTT
Source organism: Actinomycetota bacterium (assembly GCA_022865545.1). GTDB lineage: Bacteria > Actinomycetota > Humimicrobiia > Humimicrobiales > Humimicrobiaceae > M55B120. The sequence goes on from JALHTA010000405.1 coordinate 2,580, forward strand.
TATATAATCATTGAGCGCTTCCACAGATAATCTTGAAAGTCTTTCCCTTAACCATATCCTATCACTTTCAAAATAGACCTGCTTGAGAGTATTACCATAATCTCCAGACAGTATTGATTCAAGGGCTTTTTTAAACTCATGCTTTGAAATAATGGCAAAAATCTTTTTACAGTCTTCTGAATATATTTTATAATCTCCGGGCAGCCCCGATATTTCCGGACATGGAGCTCCTCTATTCTTCGTACTTCCCAAAAGGGGTTTCCGTCTGCTAATTGTAAACTCCTTTACTATAAGGGCATCTACATAGATATTCAGTAATGCCCTCTGGATCATCCTGGGAGGAAAATACTCGATCACTATTTTTCTCTCACCTAGAATACCGGAGTATTTTCTTCCAAATATTCCCCAACTTTCACCATTCAGTCCCGATTCAAGGCATAGATCATCAAATACCCTACCGGCCCTTCTAAAAGAATTTATAGTATAAAAAAAGATCCAGACGAGATAAAGAAAGGAAAAGAATCCAACTGCAACCGCTCCTATCTGATCTCTTGATCCATTAATAGCATCAGGAAGCGGTAATGCATTTATTATAAGTACAATAGAAATTATGATTACAGGGATCAGGAGTATTAATAATAATATTTTTAAAATCATGATAGTTATTATAGAATCATTTAATATTTGATAAAAGATAATTTTAGATAAATACATGAGAGAGTTATTAAAAAATAAGAAATTCAGATGGCTGATCATTTCATTGACTCTGACTATTCCTTTCCTTATCCTTTCCTTTTTTGATATCCATGCATATATCTGGATAGAACTTCCAATTTTTCTGATCATTACTATTTTAGTTGGTAGGAAGATCTTTTTAAGCGGACTTAAGGGCCTGGTAAGATTGAGG
>JALHTA010000406.1 GCA_022865545.1 Actinomycetota bacterium
GCATGGAGTAAAAATGTTGGTGTGGATAATATTAAACAGATCAAAGATTGGAGTAAGGAGAAAAAACCAAAAAGCGGATCTGCTCCCTCTCCTTATGCCTTTTAGAAGAAATAGTAATTAGATGTAAAGCCATAAATTATGATAACATATGGAATGATGCAGGGAAGGTTGACTGAACCAAAAGGCAGGGGAATACAGTTTTTTCCTTTTGAAAACTGGAAAGATGAATTTAAAATTGCCAGGCAGATCGGTTTGGATGAGATAGAATTCATTTTCGACTATGAAAACTATAAAAATAATCCATTATGGAGCATAGATGGGATCGAAGAAATCAGAACCTTAATAATAGAAACGGGTATCAGGGTAAATTCCATATGCTTTGATTATTTTATGAGGAAGCCCTTTTTTAAAGCTAATAATACAATAGAAAGAGAGCTTTTGTATCAAGAAAATAAAATGTTCTTAGAAAAGATAATGGGAGCATCAAGGGATTTAGGGATAAAGCTGATTGAAATTCCGCTGGTGGATAGTTCAGTGATTAAAAATAGTGAAGAAAAAGAAATGTTCAGGGAGTTTTTATATAATATTATAGAACAGCAGGGGGATAATGATATTTTTTTTGGCCTGGAAACAGATCTTCCTCCTCTTGAGCTAAGGGAATACATCGGATCATTTAACAGCCCATTTGTAAAAGCAAATTACGATACAGGCAATAGCTCAGCATTGGGTTATGATGTTTACCAGGAGATTACTGTCTTAAAAGGACTTATTTTTAATATTCACATAAAGGACAGGGTTTTAAATGGAGAGACTGTCCGGTTAGGAAGCGGTAATGTGGACTTTGTGAGTTTTTTTAAGGTCCTGAAAGAAATAAATTATGATGGGAGCATTATTTTACAGGCTGCAAGAGGGGAAGATGGATATGAAATAGGGACCGTTACGGGACAGTTAAATTTTATAAAAGAGTATGTAAAAAATTTTAATATATAGTTAAGTATTTATATTATGGATCTGAATCTAAAAAATAAAAATGTGCTTGTAACCGCTTCTTCATCAGGCATCGGCAGGGCTACGGCAGAAGTATTTTTGCAGGAAGGTGCAAAGGTAATAATAAATGGCAGAAATGAGGATAAGCTAACAGGGACCGTAAAAGAGCTGTCTTTAAAATACGGAAGCGGGAATATAGGTTCTTTTAGGGGAGATATAACAAAAATAGAGAATATTAAGTCTTTAAAAAAATTTGTTTTAAGCAAGTGGAGCGGTGTGGATATTTTAGTTTCAAATCTGGGAAGCGGCAAACCGTTATCAAATAATAAATTATCGGTATCTGAATGGGAAAGATTTCTTGATATTAATCTTCTCAGTCCGGTTAAGCTTTTAGATGAATTTGTTCCGGTAATGAAAAAATATAAAAGTGGAAGCATTATATTGATTTCATCCATTACAGGTTTGGAAAGAACCGGTGCTCCCTATGGCTATGCTGCTGCCAAGTCATCCCTGCTTTCACTTACTTCAAACCTTTGCGCAGAATTAGCAGATTTTGGAATCAGAGTTAACTGTATTGTACCCGGTAATGTCTATTTTAAGGGTGGCAGATGGGAAGAAATTTTAAGGGATCAACCGGAAATAAAAGATAAATATATAGATAAAGAGGTACCATTGAAAAGATTTGCTGATCCTTATGAGATTGCCAGAAGCATAGTTTTTTTATCATCCGGATGTTCGTCATTTACTACGGGTGCAGTATTAGTAATTGATGGAGGGCAGACAAGGAGATATGGCCTATGAGTATAAGCACTACTGATAGATTTATGATAAAAGATGAGATATGTATTATAACCGGAGGTGCGGGTCTTTTGGGAATTGAACATGC
>JALHTA010000407.1 GCA_022865545.1 Actinomycetota bacterium
ACTTGCGCCTATACCTGGAAAATCTGCCATAGGCCTGGAAGTTCCCAATAAAATAAGAAGCTTAGTGACACTTGGAGATATATATTCTTCGCAGGATAAAAAACTTAGCGGTGAATTGCTATCTGCACCTCTCGGCAAGAGCCTCTCTGGTGATATCATATATATGAATATTGCAGAGATGCCCCATGTGCTTATTGCGGGAGCAACAAATTCCGGCAAGAGTTCGTGCCTGAACAGCATTGTAATATCGCTCCTTATGAAAGTAAAGCCAAGTGAAGTAAAGTTCATAATGATCGATCCCAAGATGGTCGAGCTAAGTATATATAATGGGATCCCACACCTCCTTTCACCCGTTGTCGTAAATCCCAAAAAGGCAGCATCGGTCCTGAACTGGGCAGTGGAAGAGATGGAGAAAAGATTCAGGATACTGGTAGAAAAAAACTTTAAATCCCTTATAGAATATAATAAAGCTGCAAAGAAAAATAATAATGGTGATGAGGACTTTAAACCTCTTCCATATATCGTACTTTTTATAGATGAGCTTGCAGACCTGATGATGGTGTCTGCATCAGAAGTGGAAGATAGTATATGCAGGATAGCACAGATGGGAAGAGCGGTGGGGATGCACCTGGTGATCTCCACGCAGAGACCTTCTGTAAATGTCATAACCGGGTTGATCAAAGCCAATGTCCCATCAAGGATAGCATTTATGGTGACATCAAATGTAGACTCAAGGGTAATACTTGATTGTTCCGGAGCAGATAAACTTATTGGCCGTGGCGACATGCTATATCTGCCATACTATCTCAACCGTCCCGAAAGAATACAGGGCTGTTTTGTAACAACAAATGAGATCGAGATGATAACCAGGTATATAAAGGGTGAAAAAGAACCTGAATATAATCTGGATATTTCAAAGAAGATCAGCCAGTCAGGGAAAAAGAATATAGAGGAAGATGAACTTTTCTATGAAGCACTTAAAGTAGTCGTTGATTTCGGCCATGCTTCTGCCTCCCTCCTGCAGCGAAGATTAAAGGTAGGTTACTCCAGGGCTGCAAGAATAATAGATCAGCTCGAAAACAGCGGTTATGTTGGTGAATTTGAAGGCAGCAAGCCAAGGGAGATACTCATATCCAATGAAGAACTTGCCGGCATTTTAAGCAAGCAAGAATAAAAGTATAAAATCAATAAAAAAACCAGACGGAAAAAATAATGAATTGCTCAATAATTTCAATTGGAACTGAATTAAATCTTGGACTTATTACAAATACCAATTCACAATATATTGCTCAAAAGCTGTCCGAGCTTGGCATCGAATGTAATTATATGTTCACGGTATCTGACAGGGTGGATGATATCTCAAATGTATTAAAACTCGGTATCAGGTTCAGCGATATTATCATTATATCAGGCGGCCTTGGACCAACCGATGATGATCTCACGAGGGAAGCAGCAGCTGCTGCGATCGGGGTATCTATGGTGAGAAATGAAAATCTGGATCCAAGTAGTTTGAAATTCATACGTACACGAAGAACACCGGAGATAAGTGATAGACTTCTGCGGCAATCCTATATCCCGGAAGGTTCCGTACCGATAATACCTCTTATAGGAAGCGCCTCCGGATTCAGAATAGATACTGCCAGTGGAAAATATGTTTTTTCCATACCTGGTGTTCCAAAAGAGATGAAGAGTATGTTTGAAAATGATATTATCCCATTTCTAAACGACCTTATAGAAAAGAGCGGGAACAAAAGTACTATGATGAAATTAAAAAAGGCTACGCTGCTTACGACCGATATCAGCGAAACAGAAATTGAGGAGAAAATAAAGGATCTGGTACTTGATGCAAAATATTCCGGTATTGATATAGGAATAACTGCTACACCGGGCCTGACCAAGATCATCCTTGTTGAAAAGAGTGGTAGCAAGAAGAAAGGTAGAAAAGGTTTAAATTATTTTGAAAAGGAGATCTCCGGCAGGATGGGGAATTATCTTTATGGCAAGAACGATAATATTATTTCAGATAATCTTAAAACGGCAATAGAAAAAGCTGGGAAAAATATTACTATAAGCACCGCGGAGTCCATTACCGGAGGCCTGATCTCAAGCATAATAACTGATACTCCAGGGAGTTCTAATTTTTTCCTTGGAGGCATAGTATCATATTCAAATTTTTCAAAGGAAAAAATACTAAATATAGATAAGCGTTTAATAGATCAAAAAGGGGTCGTCAGCATGGAAGTATGCCGGGAGATGGCCCTTAATGCAAAGAATATATTTAACTCAGATTATTCAATTGCAGTAACTGGTTTTGCCGGACCGGAACATGACAAAGGTGAGCTGGGTCTTGTGTATTGTTGTATTACCGGCCCCGGGGACCATATAAAAGTCTTTGAGAAAAGGTTTTTGGGGACAAGAGCAGAAATAAAATTTAGAACAGTCCAGTTTGTACTAAATGAATTAAGGAATGCTATTCTCCATAAATAGCAATAGGTACTTGATAGTTTTGAAAAATAAAAGATTATTTATTGCCGTAGAAATTCCATCTGCAGCCAGGAAAGCTGTGTATCAGCTAGGTTCCAGGGTCCTTAAAAATTTTGATGATGCCAGATCCGTAAAAGCAGCCAATATTCATATCACTTTAAAATTCCTGGGCAGTATATTTACGGATAATATAGATTTAATAAGTGATGCTATTAATGGTGCAGCGGCATCTTTTAATAATTTTTTATTTGAGATCGATGGAAGGATAGATGCGTTTCCAAATAAAAAGAGAGCAAGAATAGTTTTCTCTTCGATAGGAGAGGGAAAACTTGAATTCAAACTGCTGTATTTGAGTCTTGAAGAGTCCCTGGAGAGAGCTTGCAGGCAATTTGGGGTAAGGGCTGGCCCAAATGATTTTATAGCTCATATAACCATCGCACGGCTCCGTCACCCAGGCGATATAACTTATGCAATAAAAAAGGCTGGAACAATCCCGCCTATCAGGATAGATTGCAGGAGGATAGCTTTGTTTGAAAGTATCCTGGATCCTTCTGGGGTCCGGTATACAAAATTGAGGGAATTTAGTTTAAAATAGATTAGAGTCTGTCCAACAAGTCCAGATCCAGTTCTCGGACAGTCTCCCAGGTCAGGGTATTAAAGAATTTTACCTGGCATAGTGTCTTAAAAAAATAATTATGGTATAATCTATAATTATACATATATACAATTGCATAAATTATTATAAATATATATTTAACAGTCGGAGGTCATTAGATGGATAGGGATAAGATCATAGATAATGCAGTATCTCAAATAGAGAGACAATATGGTATCGGATCAATAATGAAGCTTGGAGAAGCAGGTGCCCTTGAGGGTATAGAGTCGATATCAACAAGCTCTTTCGAGCTCGATGCTGCTATTGGTATCGGTGGGATCCCCAGAGGCAGGGTAACAGAGATCTATGGACCCGAAGCATCAGGAAAGACTACTCTTGCCCTGCATGTTGTAGCAAATGCCCAGAAAAACGGCGGCATTGCTGCCTTTATTGATGCAGAACATGCACTTGACCCGATATATACCAGAAACCTTGGCGTGAACATAGAAGAGCTTCTATTGTCCCAACCTGATAGTGGTGAACAGGCACTTGAAATAACTGAAATACTTTTAAAAAGCGGTGCACTGGATGTTATCGTGATAGACTCTGTAGCTGCCCTTGTGCCGAGAGCGGAACTTGAAGGAGAAATGGGTGATACCCATGTAGGGCTGCAGGCAAGATTGATGTCCAAGGCTATGAGGAAGCTTACAGGAGTGGTAAGCAAGACAAAGACATCAGTAATATTTATAAACCAGCTAAGGGAAAAGATCGGTATTATGTTTGGTAATCCCGAAGTGACTCCGGGAGGAAGGGCATTAAAATTTTATTCTTCTGTCAGGCTGGATATAAGGCGGATAGATTTAATTAAAAGCGGTACGGATGTGATAGGAAACAGGGTGAGGGTAAAGGTAGCAAAGAACAAGGTCGCCCCTCCTTTTAAAATAGCAGAATTTGATATAATGTACGGCCTGGGCATATCCAGGGAAGGAAGCTTGCTGGATGTGGGCTCTGATCTTGGGGTACTTGAAAAAAGTGGTTCCTGGTATTCCTATAAAGGTGAAAGGATCGGCCAGGGAAGGGAGAATGCCAAGGTTTTTTTGATACAGAATGAAAAAATAAGGGAAGAGATCGAAGAATCCATTAAGGAAAAACTTGGTTTTACCCAAAAAAAAGCTAAAAACAAGAAAACTAAAAAAATGAAAGATGTAGCTGAAGAGTAAACAAGAAGGGCCCCTCACCGGACAACACACCTGGCCAAATAGCTATTGACTTCTTTTACAGTGGTGATATAATTTCTTAGGCTAATTGTAGTCTTTATAGGACTGCTTTTTTCTAAGTAAAAATCTTTTAAAAATTTTTACTTTTTTTGTTGACAAGAGAATGTCATTGTGATAAATTTCATCAGGTTGTTTTGTGTTCTTTGAGAACTAAATAGTGCAAGCATTGAATGATTATTGTTTTTTTGGATTTAAATGAGAGTTTGATCCTGGCTCAGGACAAACGCTAACGGTGCGCCTAATACATGCAAGTCGAACGAGCGATGTAGAAGTGGCAACATTTTTACAAAGCAAGTGGCGAACGGGTGAGTAACGCGTAGGTAATCTGCCTTGGAGATTGGGAAAACCATTCGAAAGGATGGCTAATACCAAATACCTTATATTAATCGCATGATTTTTATAATAAAGGGGGCTTTTAGCTCCCGCTTCAAGATGAACCTGCGTCCTATTAGCTTGTTGGTGAGGTAGAAGCTCACCAAGGCAACGATGGGTAGCCGG
>JALHTA010000408.1 GCA_022865545.1 Actinomycetota bacterium
GCGGGTTTTATTGAATTATCCGGACAAGGCCAAAAACCAAATGAACTTATCCAATATATTAATGATAATATTGAAAAGGTAGGCCAAGAGACTGCAGAAATAATGCTAGAAATTTTTGAGAAAAGCCAAAGATCATATAAAGATACTTATATGAATATTTTGTTTGAAGGTGATTTTCAGCAAAGCTTAATCCAGGTATATGGTTCTGAAGTCTTAAGTGAAGAAATTAATAAAATAAGCGATGGTGACCTAAAAGATCTCCTGGCTGAATTATTTGATGGGGGCTATAAACTCATAAGCCTTGAAGGCTCTTATTATCCATTCATAGATCATGGTTTTTTTAAGAGATATTATGATTTCGTGTCCATGGAATTTAAAGACTATTATGAAATTACGGCCTCAGAATCAGATAATATATATTCAATGGATGCAGGCCTGGTAATATCCTGGGATGAAATTGCAGAAAGGCTCATAGATTCTGAAGATTATCTTATTAATTATCCTTCAGAAAGTATAAGGAAAGTAGAAATATCAAGACTGTATATGAATTATCTAAGTGCATATTTATATGGTCAAAACAATACTCCTTCACGCGATTATATGACAAATAGGGTCCTTGAGGAGGTCGTTTCAAGCTACCGGGAAATCGTTGAAAAATATCAGCAAACAATTACCGGTGGGATCATTAGTGATTACCTGGGACTCCTGGAAGGTACAGACTATATTCTAACAGATGATCTGTTTGGTGAAATAAATCAGTATTTTATAAGACCAATAGGTGAATATGGCCTGGACTCCTATTATATGTTGGAGGAGCAGGTCAAGAATTTGTACTACTCGTCCGAATTTGCAGCAAATGGATATATCAAACTCTCTGACGGATCATACCGGGAAAAATATGACCAGGAGTCTGCAACTGAACTTATAATAAACCTTGCAGACATTATATCCATAGGAGACCTGGATGGAGATGGAATAAACGATGCGGCTGTTATCCTTATTTCTGATCCGGGAGGGAGTGGGACTTTCTATACTCTTCAGGTTGTCATTAATGGATATTTTTTCCTTTATAGTGCTGCAGAAGATTTTTTAGGTGACAGGATAAGGATAGAAGACATATTTATTGAGGATCAAAAGATATATATCGACATGGTGATCCATAAAGAAGACGACCCCTTGTGCTGCCCCTCAAATGAGGTATCCAGGGCCTATTTAATAGAGGATAATGAGCTTATTAAACTGATTGTCCACACAGGTTTACTTGAAACTGCTACTGGACAATATATTAATATTATATTAGATGATGGAGTAGTTTTAGAGATCATGCTTGATGGGTATGATCTTCCTTCCGGGATAACCGAAGGTGATGAGATATATGTCGAGTATTATGCCGACTATATTGCAGAGCAAAATATTTTATATCTTATAGATAAAACATGATTAAATCATTCTTTCTTTTAAGATCAGTATATTCATGATAGAGGACAATTTTATGAAAAATGTTGTAATCACCGGAAGTACCAGGGGTATAGGGCTTTGTATGGCAAAGGAGTTTCTAAGAGCAGACAATAATGTCACCATATCCGGAAGAGGTGGCAAACTTTCAGAGGAACTCAAAAAAGAGCTTAGCAGTTTCGGGAGCCAGATATTTTATGTTTCCTGTGATGTAAGTAAAGTAAATGAAGTAGAAAGACTCTGGAGACAATCGAAAGAGAAATGGGGAAGTATTGATATCTGGATCAATAATGCGGGACAGAACTGCCCCTACGAGTATTGCTATGAGACTAAAAGCAACTATATAGATGCACTTATCGATACAAATATAAAGGGGATGATATATGGTTCCAAGATAGCTTCAAAAAATATGCTGGCACAGGGAAGCGGCCAGATATGGAATATGGAGGGCCTGGGATCCAATGGTATGATACAGGAGAGGACAATACTTTATGGTACATCAAAGCGGGCACTTAGATATTTTACGAAGGGTCTTGCAAGGGAACTAAAAGGTACACCAGTTATGGCAGGACGGCTATCTCCCGGTATGATGCTGACAGATTTTATTACTAAGTCACCTGATGGGAGCGGTTCACCTGTAATAGAGAATAAAGGCTTTAAATTTGTTTTCAATGCCCTTGGCGATAGGCCAGAAACAGTGGCAAGTTTCTTTATTCCCAGAATACTTGCAAATACCAAAAATAATGCACTCATAGCATGGCTTACAAAGGCTAAAACAATATGGAGATTTATTATTTCTCCATTAAATAAAAACCGGTTGATATAGTAATAAATCATAAAATGTAAATTAAACTACTGCAGGGAATAAATATTTAATATATAATAATCTAGCTTTTAATAAAATTGGAACCGTAAAGAGGATAATGTTATTAGCAGAAGTAATAGGCTCGGCTGTGTGCACCATCAGGGTTGAATCCATAAAAAAAGCTAAATTCAAAATAGTTAAATTAATAAAACCTGACGGCGGGTGGACCGGAAGTTATTCAATAGTAGAAGACATCGTGGGTGTCGGTTTTGGGGAGAAGGTCCTGATAGCTGAGGATGAGATATCGATAGCCAAGATGCATGACGGTAAAGAGGATATCCCTATAAGGTTCTGCATTGTTGCAAAAGTGGAAGATATCAATCTAATATAGGTGATTTATGGAAATAGGCAAGGTAGTAGGAAGCATTACTTCCGTATCAAAGATCGATGAATTAAAACCGGTCAAACTGTTCCTTGTCCAATTAGTTGACAGTGATCTGAAGCCAATAGAAGATTATATAGTTGCAATCGATTCTATTGGAGTGGGCGGAGATGATATGGTGATAATCACCGGCGGTAGCGGTTCGAGATTTACCGAGATCACTGAACCAACACATACGGATGCATCAATAATCGCAAGGATTGACAATTTGGAAGTTTAAAGGAGAATTTTAGTTGACTCTTGGAAAGATAATAAAAGAGCTGGTATGTAGTGTAAAAGCTCCCGGGATCAATGCTACCAGGATATATATTGTAAAGCTGCTTAACCTGGATCTAACTGAAAAAGACAAGCAGGTAGTAGCTATTGAAAACAGGTTAGGACTGGGAAAAGGAGATATAGTACTCATGGTAAGCGGCAGCGGGGCTAGAAAAGTCGAAGGAAATACAGATATGCCGATCGACTGTGCAATAACTGCAAAAGTTGAAAATATAAATATTGACTCAAAATATAATTCTTTATTATGAACAGTGCAAAAGTAATAGGAAAAACTTATTCAGATTTTATGCATCCCTCACTTGAGGGAAAAGATA
>JALHTA010000409.1 GCA_022865545.1 Actinomycetota bacterium
ACTCTTTACAACAAAAGGCAAAATTGATTTCAATTTGAAGAGTAATTTTGGCTTATTAATAAGCGCAATTTTTTTGGTAGCCCTTTTTATCGTCCCAGACAGCAATGGATCTACATTTGGATTGGTTTCATCACGAATAATATTATTCTTTTTCCTTTTTTTAATAGCCTGGTTATCAACGAAGAAATTCCACACATGGCTCCACATACTTGCATTTATAATAATCAGTTATGTTAATATCGCCCTCTTAAATATCTATTATTCTGCGACCAGGGACAATAATATCCTAGCTACTGAGATTAACAAAGCATCCCTGGAAATTGAGCCCTTTAAAACTGTACTTCCTATTCTGAATGGCGATTATTGGTTACACGGACATATTTCTAATTATCTTGGCATTGACAAGCCGATGGTTATATTGGAAAATTACGAAGCGACCTTAGATCATTTTCCACTAAAATGGAATACGGATAAAATCCCTAATCTATTTTTTGGAAGAATGTCACCTGAGGATATTTGTTTATCATGGGTTAGCAATATCAATAATGATATTTCTGAGATTGATTATGTTTTTATCTTAAATGAAGAACAGGAAATAATATCAGATGACTGTGCCCAAAAAATATCAAATGCATTAAATGAAGATTATTCAGCCGTTTATAAAAGTGAGGACAATAAAATATTGTTATACAGATTAACGCAAAATAAAGATTGAAATGCCCATCATCACCAAGGGAGAACAGGCAAGGGGAATTTTGAACGGGATCATAGAACGCGGATCCGCTATTCCGTGTTTTTGCACGGAATCTGTCTATACTACAGAGGCCATTTTTAGCGGTGCAGCTTCATATAAGAAGAAGCATAAAATCGACGAAAACCTTCCACTGATAATATCATTTACAGCCAGTTATGAGGATCGGCAGCAATTGAAGAATTATACGGGACTGCAGGATCCGAGGGAAGGAATAATCGCAGTCAGATCCGATATTGAAAGGTTGGCGAGGGAGGATGGCCCTTACCCAGGACTGGATGTCATCGTCCACCTTGACCATGCCCAGCCCGGTGAGGATGACTGGATCATTGAGGAATATGGGGACTGGCTGTCATCGGTGATGTGGGATTGCAGCAAGTACAGCCTGAAGGACAATATCCGGATGGTCCGGGATTTTGTCGCAAAGAACAGGGACAGGTTCATCATTGAAGGGGCGGTAGATGAGATTTATAATTACATAAATATAATTCATTTTAGTTAGATGTCTAAAAATATCTTAGATTCTAATCGTAATGTTTTAACCAATGATTAGAACAGTAAACAAATCAGTTGAAATTTTATAACCAATAGATTAATACTAATCATAAGAAGATTTTAAGTAATTATCGAGAAATCTAATATTATAAGTTTTTATTCGAAAATAGAATATTTTCAGCAAAATTCAATAATTTATCCAATGTGGATGATAATTCCAATAAGGATACTTGCTCTTTTACCCATTTTAAATTAATTTTTTTTTTAT
>JALHTA010000410.1 GCA_022865545.1 Actinomycetota bacterium
AAATATATTAGAGATCCACTTCTGTTAACCGGAGTTTTCTTTCCATAACCGGGTAGGTAAAGAGAAGTAGGAAGGATAGGGCGGGACCCAGAAGTTCAAAATTTACCAGGGCCGATATTCCTATTATATCAGCGGCTTTTCCTAAAAATATCATTGTAATGGCTGCAAGACCCGGGCTAAAGCCAAGTATCATAGAAGAAGCCAGGCTCATGCTCCCTGGAAAAAGATCTTGTGTCATGCGTATACAGACAGGCTGAACCGATATAAGGAAGAAACCAGCTAAAATAAACAGTATTATGGAGAGAAGGCCTTCAGTCCTGAATGAGAAGAAGAACAATGGTATCGACAATACAAGACTGGTCTGTAATATAATATAACCTTTTTTAAAGCGGTCATAAAGAAAACCTGAAAGAAAACCTGATGCTCCTCCAAGTGCTCCAAAAATAAGTAGAATATTTCCAATATTTATAAGGCTTATATTCCGCTCTGTAAAATATAGGGGCATATAATTAACAAGAGTTATCCAGATTATATAAAGCGAATAAATAATAAAAAGTATATTGAAAAGAAGAAACAGCTTTGCCTTTTTTATTCTTTTGATTTTTCCAAGTTGCTTGAAGATATTTCCAGACCCGCCAGTACCGGTATTACGAGGTGCATATTTTATCAAAACAAGAGCCATTATTATCCCCGGTACCATAATAAGCGGGGTAAATTCTATCCCGGCCTTTTCAAAAATAAGAATAATAAGCAGAGATCCGACAGCATTTCCAAAGTTACCACCGAAATTAATAAGAGAACTTCCAATACCTTTTCTTTTACCGCCATAATGTCCGGCAATGGCAGCACTTGCGGGATGAAAGGCAGCTACGCCCAGATTACCCAAAAAGAGCAGTATAAGTATCAAATAATAATTAGGGATAATTCCAAGGATACTTAAAAATATTGAGGTAATCAGGGGCCCGGCTATCATGAAATACTTTAGTCCATGCTTATCGGACAGCATTCCGAAAACAGGCGAAAAAAGACTGTTTGCAAGGACACTTGTGACACCAAGAAGACTGACCTGAAAAAGAGACAGGCCGAATTTTAGTGTGAGGAAAGGAATAAGTCCGATATAAGCACTCTGGTAAATATCAGTGATAAAATGACTTCCGGCAGATAAACCTATCTGGAGCTTATTAAACTTATCTTTATCTTCTACTATTATATTATCCAGCTTATTATTAATACTACCAGTCTTCATTTCTTGCTTTAATTATTACTTAAATCTTTACGTTTGTATTTTTTTAGTAAGGATATCAATAAACTATATTTTAATATTTGCATCAGATATATTTTGTGTATCTCTTCTTCTTTTCTGTACCAAAGGAAAAAGAAAAAGTAGGAGGGAACCCGCCAGAGGAAACAAAGTCACGTATTTAATAGTAGTTACCATGCCAATATTATCTGCGATCTTTCCAATCAGCATGAGTGTTGCAGAAGCACTTCCAGTGCTGACTCCCAGTACAAAAGATGATGCCAGACTGACATTTCCCGGGAAAATATCCTGGGAGATCCTTGTGCAAAGGGGAAGTGTGGAAATTGCAAAAAAACCTGAAAGGATAAAGAGGAATATTCCGGCTCCTATGGGTACATAAAATATTGCAAGCACACATGGTATGGAGAGCAGTATTGATATCTGGATAACTGTTGTTCTTTTCTGTATGCGATCTGAAAAATATCCCGAGATCAATCCTCCCATACCTCCTATAAGAATATATCCCATCACTATGTATCCGAAATTAATAATACTTACTCCACGTTCAGTAAAATACAATGGCATAAAGGTAAGCATGGTAAAACCTATCAGGTCCCTGCTGTATGCTGCAAACATTATAAGTAGAAGTAGAAAGATCTTTGATCTCTTGATTTTTTTTAATTTGTTCCAGAAACCGGCACTAAGCCTTTTCCTTGCCTTGATATTTATATCAGGGGCATATTTTACCATTATCAATGCGATGATTATCCCGGGGATCGCTGCAATAGGGGTAAAATTCAGTCCCAGCTTTTCAATAATATAGATAATAAATAATGAACCAAGAGAAAAACCAATGGTCCCGCCGAAAGATACCAGGGAATTTGCAAAACCTTTCCTCTTTCCTCCAAAATAGTTTGCAATAGCCGCACTTGGGGGATGTATTGCTGAAACTCCCAGCTTTCCAATAATTAAAAATATTATTATTACCCAGTATGTCGGTGCTATTCCAAGCATGCTTAAAAATATTGAAGCAATCAAAGGGCCGGCTACAAGTAAGTTTCTTACCCCATATTTGTCAGATAGATAGCCGAATACAGGCTGGGTAAGATTTGCCGAAATAAAACTTACCGAGGTCAGAAGACTCACAAGAAATAAAGATAATCCAAAACGGGCTGTAAGTATAGGTATCATCCCCACAATAAAGCTGGCATAAATATCTGTTACCATATGCGTGGTAGAGCCAAGGGCTATTTTTGTTTTTTGCATTTTTGGGGTCATTTCAAAAATTTTACTCCATTAAATTTTTAATTCAATATATATTTCAGAAACAATATTGCGCATGTCCAGTATTTGTTTAATTTTTTTAATTATTCTTATATAATCAAATTGCCGTGCTAGGTGGGGAGCTAGCGGTGCCCTGTAACTCACAATCCGCTCTAGTGGGACCGATCAACAGGTTTGAGGCCTAAGACAGTAAGGTTTAGCGTCTTTATAAGTGGTGATGAAAGTTGGGTCTTGTGCGGCGGAGGGTTACAAACCCCGTCAGGTCCGAGAGGAAGCAGCGGTAAGTAACATTCTCCGGGTGCCACAAGGAAACCTGGCTGGAGCTAACTGTAAAGGCTGCACTTATTGCCTTATGTCGATCCTGGGGCACGGCATGAAGTATGTTATTTTTTGGATAGCTCTGTGTTTATAATAGGATGTTCTTTTATATTACATGAAACAGAGCTTGATCAATTATTATTGTAATTATAAATTCTTGAAAGCCTGATTATGGGATATATTTCATTTTACCGTAAATGGAGACCGCAAAGCCTTGAT
>JALHTA010000053.1 GCA_022865545.1 Actinomycetota bacterium
ATTTTATCTTACCAAGTGCTATATCATGATGGGCGGCAAGATACTTTTCAGGGGTCCCGACATCAAGCCAATATGAATTGGAGACATAGCCGTATATCTTATAGTTTTTTTTAAGGGCGGTGGGGAAGAGTCCTCTTTCAAATGAATACTTCTCACCAACGGGGGCTAGCTCAAGAAGATGAGGCTCTATTATATAGGTCCCGGCATTTATTAGATTTGTGACTATCTGGTCACTACTTGGTTTTTCCAGGAATTCTTTTACCCTTCCGTCATCATCTGTCGGTACGAGCCCATAGGCGGTAGGATCCTCTACCGGGGTAAGGGCAATGGTTATATCAGCACCCTTTTCCTTATGGAATCTTTTCATATCTGTTAAGTCAAGTGATGTAAGAATATCTCCATTGAAGACCATGAAAGACTGTCCGTCCAGGTAGCTCTCCACATTTTTTACCGCACCGCAAGTACCCAGCGGACTATCCTCTGCAATATAGTTCAGGTTAAGTCCAAAGCCAGAACCATTCCCGAAATAATCCTTAAATATTTTAGGAAGATAACAGGTCGAAAATACGATATCTGTAAGTCCATGGGACTTAAGCCATGACAGGAAGCTATACATAAAGGGCCTGTTCATAAGAGGCAGCATCGGTTTTGGATTTAGCCGGGTCACTGGCCTGAGCCTGGTTCCCTGACCTCCTACGAGAATTACCGCTTTCATATTTTTTTCCTTTCCAAATCTTTCTTTACCGGTTTACCGGTCAGTTTTTTGGTGATCATATAAATAGCAAGATCATAGTCGTGCTATCCACATGTCTTCTTCCATGACGGATCTATTACTTTTTTGCGCCACCAGTCAAGCGCATCACCAAGAGACTTCTCAAGTGAATATACTACTTTCCAATCTGTATCTGATACAAGCCTGCTATTATCTCCAAAAATCGTCCCTATGTCGATCGGCCTGAACTTACCCGTGTCCTTTTTGACCTCTATACCGCTTATTTTACTCAGTGAAAGTAGTATCTCCAATAATTTTGAGATCTTTACCGGTTTTCCCGAACAGACATTATATACCTGGCCGGGTTTTCCCTTGTTCATTATATGCCAGTATGCTCCGGTAACATCCCTGACATCCAGAAAGTCCCTCCTCGAATCCAGGTTTCCCACCAGTATCTCAGGCTCCTGTTCTCCAGCCTCGATGAGAGCTATCTGCCGTGCAAAATCAGAACACACAAAGCCTTCTGACTGTCCCGGCCCTATATGGTTAAATGACCTGCTGACCATTATATTTAAATTATATGCCTTATGGTACACCATAGAGGTAAAATCCATTGCAGACTTACTTATAGCATAGGGATTATTAGGATAGATCTTGTCTGTTTCCTTTATTGCCCTTCCGTCTTCGATCTCTCCATACTCCTCTGCCGTACAGATGATAAGGATCCTGGTATCAGGAACAGATGATCTCGCACTATCGAGTATATTTATCCCTCCCAGTACATTTATGCTAAAGGTACCTATGGGATCTTTCCAGGAACGGCTCACGGAACTTTGAGCGGCAAGGTGATATATCTGTTGAGGTTTAAAATCAGATATTATTTTTTCAACTTTGTTACGGTCCAGGAGGTCAGCTTTCTCCTCTATCAGTTTGGAATCTCCTATTTCCAGGCTACCGGCACTACAATTAAGGTCCAGGCCTAAAAATTCATGTTTGCCCATACCTGCAAGAAATTCTATAAGATGCTTTCCTGCAAAACCTGAAAGACCGGTTATCAATATCCTCAAATCAGATTTTTCTCCTAAGTCTTCTTTTTGAACTATTTTAATATAAATACCAATTATAAAAAACAAAATCCAGATTAAAAGTAAAAAGACTAAAAATTTTTACTTTTTTACCATGCTCTTTATTGCAGCTGTCAGAAATCTAAGGCCCAGGATCGTAAAAAGCAGTGGTATGAATACTACTTTGATGCTCTTACTATGGTTCTTCCAGAAAAAATAAAAAACACTTTTCTGCATCCTGTAGCTTGCCCTTACTTGCGCACTGCGGCTGGTCCTGCTTGCTCCGGCATATATATCTTCCGCCTGTGTGCCGCCAATAACACTGTCCTCGCTATTACCGAGGTCCTGGCCGGTTTCTATTCCATGCCTGCTTGGGCCTTTACCGTTTTTAGAGGCTGATTTCTTACTGCTTCCTCCGATATGATGAAGTATCTCTGAATGGGGCATATAATGTACCTCCCATCCATTCTGCCACATACGGTAGCATATATCGATATCTTCCACATACATAAAATAGTTTTCATCAAGGAGCCCTGAGTCCTCTAATACACTTCTCCTTACCATCATGCAGGCACCGGAGACCCAATCTACCTTAAAAGGTTCGTCCCTGGATACATCGGTCATCATGTATTTTCTGGAGACCGGATTATTAGGGTATATATGGACCAGGATAGAATGTGCCGCTGCACCAAAAAAAGACGGGAATCTACGGCAAGAATACTGCACCGATCCATCACTATTTATTATCTTAGGGCCCGCTATTGCCACCTGTGGGTTTTTGTCCATATAGTCTGTAAGTTTATTTAGTGAACCCCCATAGACCTCGCAATCGCTATTAATAAGAAGTATATACCTGGAATCTGTGGCAATTATTGCCTGATTGCTTGCAGCGGCAAAACCTTTGTTTTTCTTATTGGTTATCAGGATCACATCAGGATGGTCTCTCCTGATATATCTGTTTGTACCGTCGGAAGAAGCATTATCGACGACGACAATATCAAAATCCTTTCCGGGAGGATGGGAATATATGGAATCAAGGCATTCCCTGAGATATCCAAGACTATTATATGATACTATAATTATGCTTAATTCTTTTATTTCTTTTCCCCGGTCATATTTTAAATCCGGCTCTTCACTACCCGCCGGTATTTTCTACAATACTATTTTACCAGAAACTTAAAGAATATTTCACGATAAAATATGGCTTGAAAACCAAATATATTTTAAAAATGATTTAAGCTTAGTAGAATTTGTGTTCATAAAAAGTAATTGACATGCAATATAATCCATCAGTTATCAAACTATGCTGTATTATAAAAGCATTGTAAAATTAATTATAGTAAAATCACCAGCAGCTTTCTATTTTATCCCATCCCAATTTTTATTTTTAATAAATCTTATTATGTGCCTTAAAAATTTTACAGCAGATGATATGGCATTCCTTGAATCAACTTCAGAAATATAAAGTCCCGTTCCATATACCAGATAGTGCCTTCTCTTTCTCATCTTATTAAACTTGAAAACTAATGTTGCTATTTCTTTCCCTAAGACCTTCTTTGAAAAATCAACCACGATTTTATGTGGCCCGGCAGCCCTTGGGCGAAAACCAAAAGAAAATACAAGTGCTCTGCCAGCAAGTAACATTGCCTCATAAGCAAGTTGATAACTATTTTCCTGATCATCTTCTATAAGCAGCTTTGCACTTTTTATACTACGCCTCGATTTTTTTATAACACTTAAAACCTGAGATGAGTCTATGCTGTCATCTTTTTTAATAAGACCTTTGTCAATAAATTCTTTTATTGTTTTCATTGTCCCCTATTAGGAAAACCACTGGTTTTAATAAAATTTTTGAAATGAAGGAATTCTCTTCTTTTCTTTGTTCCCCAAATTCTTTTTCACCGTAAATATGATAATTTATTTCTCTTTCAATTTTATTCTCTAGTTTGGAAATTCTCTCTATTAAAGCATCTTCACTTACATCTCCTATAATCATAATGTCAATATCTGACAAGGAATCCTGAGTTCCATCTGCAAAAGACCCAAAAACAAAGGCATTCTTAATACCGCTTACTTCAGACAAAGATTCTCTGAGCTGGTTTTCGATTCCAATAGTTTTAGATATAATATTCCTGATATCGCTATAAATCGGTGATTCTCTATTTAGAAAATAATATACCCGATTGCCGGACTTTTCTCTTTTAAACATGCCATTTTTTTCAAGATTAATAAGTTCCCTCCTGATATTCTGTACCGGGAAATGTAATATTTTTTCCAATTGTCGAAGGTAGTATTTTTTTTCTGGATGCGAAAAATATAACTGAAGGATAGCTTTCCTTGTTTTAGACCTTCCTATATTAAATATATCCATATTGTAATCCTTTTTGATTACAATTGTAATCAATATTGATTACAATTGCAATAGTTTTTTACCCTTTGGATATAAAACTTCATTTAACATTGTTTTCCGGGATAATGTAATTATAAAGAAGTTTAAAAATTTCTCTCTAAACTTATAAGCACTTTAGAAGTCATAATCTTTAATTTTTTACCGGTCATGATAACTTATAATCAAATTAATTTGTTAATAGGGGCAATAAGATCTCGCGCCAATCCTCTATTGAACCATTTACCCCATTGGTCTCAAGCCCTTCTTTGTCATAATAAATTTCAAGCTTTTCATTGCAGCAACCGCATTTTAAAAGATACCGGGGCGATTTCTTTCCATAACCCTTTTTATGGTATAATCTTATTTCTGGCTGCACAAAACGTTCGGTATCATAGATCTTATTTCTTCTTTTTAATATTTTCATCGGCCTTTTTTCCAATCTGGCTATCTCTAGCCTTTATAAAAAGATCAGTTTTCCTCGTATTGGTCTTTTAATATCAAACCATCCAGCAGTAGCTGTGGATGAAATTGGGGTAAATATTCCAAAACTAAATGGCCAGCAAATCCTTTTCGTTTTAGAAAAGTAAATATTTTATTAAAATCCAGAGCCATTTCTTCTTCGGAATAATATATAGGATAATGTTGTTTTATACTGTTTTTTACCCTATTGGATATATGAAATATTTTAATATTCTTGATATTTTCTTTAAGG
>JALHTA010000411.1 GCA_022865545.1 Actinomycetota bacterium
CTCAAGTGCGATCCTAAAAAGGACGACGACGAGACCCGTTATCAAACCAATCAGTATTCCTTCAAAAATGAGTTTGAGGCGGAAACTATACCAATGCCTTAAAGTGTTTACTGTGCTGTTTTTTGATGAAGCGGTCATTATTGGCAGTCCAGTCCTTTAACGGGAAATTTATTTAATAACATAATTAATTAAAATATCTAAAAAATAGATTCATGTCAATTGATGATCGTGGACAATTATTTTTAATTTTGCTATATTCTATCAGTGAATTTATAGAGCAAAAGTTCTTTTACTTTATATTTGTTCTGATATAATGAATGTTCTGTTCAAGAGTGGGGGTGTAGCTCAGTTGGGAGAGCGCCTGCCTTGCAAGCAGGAGGTCAGCGGTTCGATCCCGCTCATCTCCACCAATTAACAGGAACCTTTATCTATTGAGGGAGTAAATCGATACTGCAAACTCTTTAGGCTAATCAGAAATAAACGGGCAATTCGTTCTATGACTATTCATAAATTATTAAAGTTTGTTTAGAGGCCAGCTCTCCTATGCTATCAGGAGGATTTTCGTAGGATTTTATATAAATAATGAGCATTATAGTGCAATATAGATACAATAGTGTATAATTATGAATGAATATGTATTTTTTTAATAAAAGAAAGGAGAAAACGAAATGTTACGTAAAATCGAATGCTTCATCCAGCCGTCAAAGCTGGATAAGATCAAAGACGCTCTTATTGAAGCAGGCGTAGATGGAATGTCCGTTTCAGAAGTGGAGGGATTTGGCAGGCAAAGGGGCCGGCTAAATGGAGAGGAACCCTCAAGTGAGGTCAAATTCAGGCCTAAGACTAAGTTAGAGATCGTAGTAGATGAAGAGATCGTGGATGAGGTAACAACCCTTATTGTAAAACTAGCACGTACAGGTAAGATCGGAGCCGGCAAGGTATTCGTGATCCCCGTAGAGGATGCAATAAGGATCAGGACATCAGAAGCAGGTAAAGCTGCCATATATTGATGGCCCCCAGAAGTGCTGGAGATTGTAAATATTAAAGAGTATACAAAAAGAGTATACAAAAAATATTAATAGTTACCCCTGAAAGGATCTAATTACTATGACAGATAAAAAACAGAATGTATGGGATATGACGCTTGAGCGCCTGGACTCCACTATGGATCTGCTAAACCTTACCCCCGGTATAAGAAAGTATCTCCGCCAGCCAAGAAAAGTACTTGAAGTAGCAGTAACTGTAAAGATGGACAATGGAGACATTGACATATTTACAGGATACCGCATACAGCACAATACAAACAGGGGACCGGGAAAAGGCGGTATCAGGTACCACCAGGATGTAACACGGGATGAGATAAAAGCCCTGGCCCTACTTATGACACTAAAATGCACAGTAGTGGGAATCCCTTTTGGCGGAGCCAAAGGAGGAATAGCTGTAGACCCCAAAAAGCTATCACTTAAAGAGCTTGAAAATATGACACGCCGTTATACTTTTGAGATCATAAACAATATCGGCCCGGAAAAGGATATTCCCGCCCCCGATGTAGGAACAAATTCACAGGTAATGGCCTGGATAATGGATACCTATTCAATAGATAAGGGATATGCGGTACCGGGAGTGGTAACAGGTAAACCTATTGAGCTTGGAGGCTCTTTAGGCAGGGAATATGCAACATCGCTTGGTTGTGTCTATACCATACTATCAACACTTAAAGTAAAAGAGATAGATACAACAGACCTTACTGTGGCGATACAGGGATTTGGAAATGTAGGATATAACTGCGCCCGTATATTATATGATTTGGGTTTTATAGTAGTTGCAGTATCGGATGTAGACGGAGCAATATTTAATAATAAAGGACTTAATCCATATAAAGTAGCAGATCATAGGGATAAGACAGGATCCGTAAAAGGATATAATGATGGAGAAGATATTGAAAGAGATAGCCTCCTTACCCTGGACTGCGACATACTAATACCTGCAGCTCTTGAGAACCAGATCGTGCAGGGCAATGCAGATGATATAAAAGCAAAGATAATAGCAGAGGCTGCAAATGCACCTATTACCCCAAAAGCAGAAAAGATACTGGTTGGTAATGATATCTTTGTAATACCAGATACCCTGTGTAATGCAGGAGGAGTTACTGTGTCCTACTTTGAATGGGTACAGGGCAATCTCTCATACTTCTGGTCTGAAAGGGAAGTAAAGCTAAGACTTAGAGATATTATGGATAAGGCCTTTTATGAAGTATATAAAGTAGCACAGGACAGGAAAGTCGATATGAGGACCGCTGCTGGGCTGCTTGCAGTTGAAAGAGTGGCAAAAGCTATAAAGCTAAGAGGGATATATCCATAGAAAAAGTAAGAAGCTTAGGAAGTAAGGGGCCAAGATTACAGGATATTTATATATTATCCTGACTTGGCTTCTTGCCTCTTTAGCATATCTGCCAGAGTTATAGAGCCTAATGTTTTATTAAATTGCCTTGTTGCTTTTTCCCAGACTTCTCTTGCTGCACAACTTTTTGAGCGGTAGCAAATATCAGGGCTATCTACACATTCCGAAAAAGCAATGGGCCCCTCAACAGCATTTATCACTTCAGACAATTTGATCTTTTCGGGAGATCTTGAAAGAAAATAACCACCGTGGGAACCTCTTGTTGCTTTGATAAGACCGGCAATTTTTAGTGGTATTATTAATTGTCCCAGATACTTAAG
>JALHTA010000412.1 GCA_022865545.1 Actinomycetota bacterium
TCTATTATTTATCAATAAGTATACCCCCCTACTCTTATTCTAACCATGTATATTGCATAAGTAGATAATATTATGAAATGAAGTATAATGCTACAAATTATTAATAAATTATATTGCATATGTTAATGACGTGTGGAGCAAACCTTACACCCGCTGTTATATGCAATACCAAATAAAAGGCAAATAATAAAAAACAAAAAAATATCATTTCACATATTTTTTTTATTACCTCCCAAAACTATACTATGGGCATATACCCAAATAATTGAAGATAAAATAGCTATCCATTCCCAAATTACTGGCGTATTTCTATCAACCATACCTTTTTCATACAGCATCATTAGTAGAGCAAATACAAAAAATACAAATACCATAAAAATACTTAAAACTGGCAATATTTTTGGTACATTTTTTAATGTCACTTCTTTAATAAATATAACTGTTTGTAAAACTACGACACCTAAAAAATACAATCCAATACCTGCTTTATGGATTGCGGGGGCAATACTAAATGGAGTTGCAGTCATCGCAATAGTACCTGAAGTAGATAAAAATCCAAAGATTAGAGCTGTGATTGCAAAGGTTTTGCCTGCGCCCAATTCAGATAATCGTAATATTACCAGAACTATAATGAGAAAACGTAATGGTGCGGAAATTAAAGTACCGGAGTTAAAGATTATTTGTGGCCAACCAGGAGTATCTCCAATATCACTAAGATAAGTAGTGAAAATAGAGAAATTAGGATGCTCAGGTAAGTATGCAAGGATAGATAATAGTATTATGATAATAGCTAAAGTGCCACAGATAATTCCGAGTATTTTTAGAACATCTGGTACTTTGATAAGTATTTGTTTATTTGCCTTGTTGCTCATTTATTTACCTCCTATATATAGTTAAAACTATAATTTTTATAATAATCTTATCTTTATTTTCTATCTCGAAAAAGCATTGTGTAACATTTTATATAATTAAAAATTAATGGAGTCTAGTCTGTCAACATTTGGCATAACTAATTAATTAAAAAGGAATTTATCCTTCATTATTATAAAATAATCATATAATAATTCTAGATTTCATCTAATTGCCTAATACTATAAATTTCTCAAAAATCCTTCTTTTTCTGTGAAAATAATTCATAAAAATTAAAAAGCCCTTCAGCAAATGCCAAAGGGCTGGTTATTGTCAGGCTCCCCGAATAAAAAGAGAATCGAGTATTGTAAAACAATTCAAATAAGTCAAGGTCGACAAGTTTTTTTGGTATATTAATTGTTATACAAATCGCTTACTACTCTTTCTTAATTGCTGCCTTGATTTGTTTCCTCATTTCCGGATCTTTCAGTTGTTCATCGGTAAAACCGTGGGCTTCTTTAGCATGCTTATCCGCGTCTGCCATTAGTTCTTCTTCAGTCTCACCACGTGCTACGTAGTGACAATCTTCCCCTAAATCTCGACAAGATAAGGTCAGTGCCATATTTACCACCTCCTATTGATTGATAATATATTATACTGTTTAAATTTTCCGAAATTTTTTAGCTTTACCAAATTATTACATGCCGACCTTGACTGAACTTAACGTTTTACGTGTTGGCAAAGTCACCTTTGGCAATTTAGCGAAGCGTCGCAAATACACTGTTAGGCGGGGAACACGTTTACAGTGGTATTTGTCATCCTTAATTCCTTTATTAAAGATAAAATGTTACTTGGTGGGTCTCTTGGGATAGAGAAAGTATGCTACTCTTAATCTAAATCTTAGATAATATAGCTTTTCCTCTTAGTATAATGCTATTATAGATATTCTGCTTAGATGAAAAATAGATTTATTTAATTTTTTTAGTCACTATTTTATATATACTATACAACTTATTAAAAATCCTTCTTTTTCTGAAAAATAATTTATAAAAAAGAAAAAAGCCCTTCAGCAAAGTGCCAAAGGGCTGGAATTGACGAGCTCCCCCTATTGGACGCGTTCAGAACTTTTAAGGGAAATATTGCAACTGAAAATATTAGATTAAA
>JALHTA010000413.1 GCA_022865545.1 Actinomycetota bacterium
ATATTCCATCCTGTCTAAATATTTTATCGCTTCGGAAAATATTACACAGTCAAATGAAAGACTACCGTAAGCTGATCCCTCTGAATATTTAGAGCAATTAAAATTGTACCTATTAAGGGTTTCTCTTTTTTCACCAAAATATAAGATACTTGATTTATCTGAAAGTAGATTCAAATTCTCTTCCAGAAAGTTTGAGATATAAAATTCCGTTATTGAAAAATCTAAAAAATCCTCATCTCCTAATTTTTTTTCATCGATCACCTGTAAACCCGGTTCAGAAAACAGCCTGCTCCTTATATATTCCGACCATTCTTCAAAAGAACATTTTTCCTGATTGCCGTATATTTTTTTTGCTTTCGAAACTCCCCTTCCAAGATGCATATAAACAATCTCATTTTTATCATTAAATGACCTTGTAGCATTTATACTTTTAACTGCAAGAGTTTCAGGTATTGATCCTACCAGATCTTTATCGTCAAAAGTGTTCGGGGTACAAAATATCTTAAAGCCGCTCTTTCTTATCTCACAGATCGCTTTGTCACCAGTATCTAAATATGGAAGTTGCGGTAAGAAATTGAGTCCCTGTTTTATAAAAAATTGAAAATCTATAATATAACCGCAAATATGCAGGACCCCTTCAGGTACCCGTGCTTTTGTCAACCTGAACCCAACAGCTTTTGTTTTATCATCAAATTTAGATAATAAATATTTTAACCACCCATATCTGCATACAACAGTATCTTCATGAAGACTTAAAAAATATTTACTCTCAGGATTAATTAATTTTGCAGCGATTTCTAATGCAACAGCATTTGCATATGAGCCATTATCTTCTCCGGGATCGGTCCTTACATAAACAATATTTATACCTTTTACTGAATCCAGCCATTTAATATTTTCTTCCGGAGAATTATTATCTACGATCCATAATTCATAGCCGGTATCAGTAAATTTCTGTATACTCTTTATGCAAAGTCTTAAGAGTTCGGAAGCATCTTTATTGGGTTGATAGCTAACAATGACCAATCTGGGAAAATTTTTAGAAGCAGCAGTCTTTTCTTTTAAGTATATTTCATATGTATAACCATCTATGGATATTTCCCTTTTTAAATAATTATTTTTATTTAACCAATTAATCATTTTGCCTTAAATTTTCAAAAGTTTTTATATATTCCTCACACGTATCTTCAAAATCATATAGATAGCTGTACTTGATAAATTTTTCCTTGAATTCATCATATTTTTCAATACAGAGAATAATTTTTTCTATCAGTTTTTTATACTTAAAATCCCGATATTTCTGAAAAATGTCATCCGATACATAAGCCAGCAGCTCAGGTGAGAAGAAAAGGACCTCCTTCATGGCACCGGTATCAAAGCCGACAACCGGGACACCGCAGGAAACAGACTCGATCACAGAATTGGGACAGGCCGGATTAAGTTGACAGTGAATAAGAATATCAGTTTTTTGCAATTCTTTTGCCACCTCTTCTTTATTCATCGCACCAGGACAAACAATATATTTCCTTTCCATTAGTTTACGGGCTTCAGTATCGGTAACAGGTCCTATTACTCTGAGCTCAAAATTATATTTATTCATGATCGAATCCAGGGCCAGCACCACAGGTTCGATCATATCCTTGTTTCTATAAGATCCGGTAGTGGTAAAAACTATCTTATTTCTATTAAATATCTTATTTTTAGGATAAAAAACGGATTTATCAGTTCCATTAAATATTATCCTGTATTTTTCCTTCTGTATCTTACCCAGTATGGTAAAACACTCTATTTTGCTGTATTCACTCTGGAAAA
>JALHTA010000414.1 GCA_022865545.1 Actinomycetota bacterium
AGATTTTGGGTTTTTACTCTTATATACTCAGTCTGTTAGCTGTAGTTATGTTGTTATATACAGGCGCAAGGGCAAGTTTCCTTGGGTTTATAATAATAGCGGTATTCTATCTTTTCTATTTTGGATTGATTTTAATGAGAAGAATTTTTAGGCGTTTAAATATGCGAAAACTTTTGCTGAACTTAATATCCTGTTTTATTATTGCTGCCATTGTATTTTCGGCTTTGTTTGGGCTGGTTTCTATAGTTAAAAGTATGGAAATTGATGAAGGTTACCCGGGCATCTTTGCCAGGTTGAAGAATGATATTAATAGTTTTGAAGAGCTCGGTCTTAAATCAATATATTTATTAGATCCTATAAGAGCGGTTTTGTATAAACAGGAAATTAATATGTTTTTAGAGAATCCTTTAAGTGGTATCGGTATTGGACAATACTATATTGAGCTTCCAAAATATAATTTGAGAGAATATGGAGATGCTAAAATAGCATTGGATCATCCGTTAAATCTTTATCTTCAAATACTGTCTGAGATGGGTATTTTCCAGCTGATTGTAATATTATGGTTCTTTGTAGAAGTAATTATTATTTCGGTTATTTTTTACAGGAAAATAAAAAGTAAGGGATTTAAGTTTTTATTTTTAAATCTATTATTGAGTTTTGTAGTACTGTTAGTCATCTATAATATAAGCGGTAATATCAACCTGTTTCCGCCTTTGATATTTTTCTTTGCCCTGATAGGTATTTTAGTTAATTTTAGTATAAATTTTAAAAAAGAAGGTTATAAACTTATTTATTTAAATGAAAAGTAAAACCAAAGTCATATTTGTATCTGTCTTGATCTTTCTGTCTGTAATATATATTAGTTTTAATTACTATTATATAAGTAAAAACAGGTTCGAATTTATTGGGCAGGAATCAATATTATATGTAAATGAGATATATGGGTTCTGGAATGAAGAAAAATTAGGAAACTCAGAGCTAAGGTTCAGGTGGATGAACGATCTCCATGCTTTAAAAAGGGTTAAAATAAGAGGAAACAAGATATCGATACCTATTTTCTGCTTGAAGCCTGATATAGCGGAGGAACCAATAGAGGTTAAAATATTCAGTGGTGGCAGGATGATCGGGGATTTTGTTATAGAAGATAGTCAGGTTAAATATTTAGAAGGTGATATTGCCGGTATGGGATATGAGGTGGGAGAATACCTGGATATAAGATTTGAGGTAGACAGTCTCTGGACCCCTGCTGATTACGGGATCGGTAGTGACACCAGGGATCTCGGGATAGCCGTGGGAAATATTGAGTTTAAGGACGAGTAATAATAATTTTTATTAAATGTAATATATTATGAATGTAAATAGCTTAAAGCTAAAAATAAAAGCAATAAATTTTACTGCAAAAAGTATTGGAATATTGTTTGTTTTTACCTCCCTGACAAACTTTATCAATTTTGTTTACCATATAATCATGGGACGGCTACTCGGTCCGTCAGAATATGGAGTTTTGGCTTCGGTATTGTCATTTTTATTTATAGCAGGTGCAATTGCTGTTACCATAGAAACAGTATCAGCTAAATATGCGTCGACTTACCTGGCAGGGCATAATACTGTCATGATTAAAAGTTTTTTTTATTCAATCACCAAAAGGATTTTACTTTTTACTGTTGTTATTTTTGCAATAATTTTACTTTTTTTGGACAGATTTACGGCTTTTCTTAAAATTGATTCTACTTTTCCTCTTATTTTTCTTGGCATTATGATAATTGAAAACTCGCTTATTGCTATAGGCAGGGGAACTGTACAGGGCATGAAGAAA
>JALHTA010000415.1 GCA_022865545.1 Actinomycetota bacterium
GATCTATCTTTAACGTTCTAATTATCTTTAGGTCTGGACTTATAGTGACGCTTCCGTTTAGGGTGATCTGGGGAAGACTGAGTCCGAGGCCCTTAACCAGGTGTAGGACAGAGTCCATTGTCTTTCCAGTGGCAAGCACCACTTCAATGCCTCTTTTTCTGCATTCAAGAAGTGCTTTCCTGTTGAGCTCAGTGATCTGCGAATTCTTATCCAGCAGTGTTCCGTCAACATCGGTGGCTATCAATTTATACAATTTAGTTTTTTCTTTCTAGTAAAATGATTTGGCAAAATCCATTTAATGACATCGTAGATACATATTAGATAATATCATCCTTAAGACTTATGTGTTGCGATACCAAAACAGTCCTCTGCCGCTTCCATCACAGCCTCTGACAATGTGGGATGAGAATGTATGGTTGTTGAAAGGTCATCGATAAGCATCTCACCTTTCATCGCTACAGCGACCTCATGAATAAGATCCGAAGCTCTTGGGCCCACCATCTGGGCACCGAGTATTTCACCGGTATCTTTATTAGTGACTATATTTATAAAACCTTCAGTTTCCCCCGTTATAAAAGCTTTGCCGCTGTTTGAGAAAGGGAAACTCCCCACACAGACTGGATATCCCTTTTCTTTGGCCTGTTCCGTATTGAGACCCACCGTACCTATCTCGGGAGATGTAAACACTGCCCAGGGTACTACTGAGTAATCCATGGTCCTGTCTTTTCCCGATATTATCTCTGCTGCTATCTTTCCTTCTTCTGAAGCTACATGGGCAAGCTGAAGTCCGCCCGTAATATCCCCTACAGCATAAATATTAGCTATATTTGTCTTTAACTTATTATCTACCTTTATGTAGCCTTTCCCGTCAGTTTCCACTCCAGCTGTCTCAAGTCCTATGCCGGTTGAATTGGGTCCCCTTCCGACCGAGACAAGGATCTTCTCTGCTTCCAGTTTTTCTCCACCGGAAAGTTTCAATTGAAATCTGGCGCCTTCCTTTTTGGATTCTTCCACTTTTGTAGAGGTAAAGATATCCACATCTTTTTTACGGAGTGACTTGTAGATCACTTTTGAGACTTCTTCGTCTTCTGTGGTAAGTATTCTCGGAAGAAGCTCGACTATTGTGACTTTTGTGCCAAAGGATGCAAATATATTTGCAAACTCAGAACCTACTACACCGCCGCCTACTATTAGAAGTGACTTTGGCAGCTTCTTTAGAGATAGAATACCGATATTTTCCATAATGCCGTCCTGTGACAGGTCAAATGGAGGTACATTGTTTGCAGATGAACCGGTAGATATGATGATATTGTCTGCATTTACCACCGTATTTTTACCATCGGATGTCTTAACGGTTAGGGTACTGCCTGAGCTGAGTCTGCCTTCTCCTTTTATCAGCTCTATCCCGTTTTTCTTAAAATGAAATGCAAGTCCCCTCCTCTGCATTTCGATGATATCATCTTTTCTGGTCATTGCTTTTAAAAAATCAAGTTTCGGCTTATTTACTTCTATGCCGAAAATCGATGCCTTTTCTATCTCATCCAATGTCTGGGCCACGTGATACAGGGCCTTGGTTGGAATACATCCGCAGTTAAGGCATACTCCTCCAAGACTGTCTTTTTCAATGACCGCCACTTTGAGTCCCAGTTTTGCAGCCCTTATTGCTCCGACATAACCACCGGGGCCGCCTCCAAGTACAGCAAGGTCGAATTTCTTATCTGTCATTTTTTTCTCCTCATAATGATGTAATAATAAATTTTCTGATGTTAGAATATCATTTATGGTAAATAAAACCGGGAAAATAAAAAAAGAGGATACAAGAATTATTAGCGTTTTCGATCTTGGCCTGGTCCCCTATGATGAATCATTTCAGCTTCAACTTGAGCTTTTTGAATATATTAGAAAAAACGACCTTCCCGGAGTACTTTTACTTCTTGAACATCCACCTGTTATAACTATTGGAAGCAACCGAAGTACTGAAAACCTGCTTGCAGAGGAAAATGTTCTTTCCGAAAAGGGAATAGATATTGTCCAATCAAACAGGGGTGGTGATATAACCTTGCATGCACCCGGTCAGCTTATATGCTATCCGGTTTTTAACCTCAAATATTTTAAGAAAGACCTTACCCTGTTTGTGCATAATCTTGAAGAGGTAATAATAGAAACTTTAAATATTTATAATATTGCTGGCATTAGGATCAAAAAGCACCGTGGTGTATTCACCGGTACAAAAAAAATAGCTTCAATAGGATTAAAAGTAAGGAAATGGATCACGATCCATGGCCTGTCGCTTAATATCAGTATAGACCTTTCATATTTTGAAAATATTGTAGCCTGTGGCTTAAAAGATTTTCCACAGACCTCAATATCTGAAATCCTCGGTAAAGATATACCTATAAATAATGTCAAAGAACTTATACGAAAATCTTTTGAAAATATCTTTAATATGCCTTTTGATAAAATACAGGATAAGATCAGCCTGTAATTTTATTTCTTTGGTGATCCTTTCCCATTATCCTTTTTCAGGACTTCATAGATCTCTTTTAAGACCTTTATCGGTTCACGTATAAGTCTTTTAGGAAAGAAAGGCATAAGAGTTGCAACAGCCTTTTTCATATCTTCTGTCATACGGTGAGGTTTTGTAAGGATCCGGTTAATGAAGTCTTCTGCAAAAACAGTACGGAGATGTCTCCGGTCTATCTCAATGGTCCTCGAGCAATTATTACAACTTACACTTCTAAGATAGCTGCCGATATAGTTTACCGTATGAGGCGATTCCTTATTGCAATTTATGCAAAAAAGTACTATTTTTGCTTCTTCATCCTTCATATCCTGTTTATTCCTTTATTTGGACCCTGGGAGCCTGTCCAAGAACTGTGTCAATCTTATTATATAACTAACATAGCAGGATTCTCAATAAGTTCCACTATGTTTTGAAGAAATCTTGCACCTACGGCACCATCGATAATACGGTGATCACATGACACAGAAAGATCCATAAATGACCTTATGCCTATCTTGCCGCCATTTATTACTGCAGGTTCCTCATATATCTCACCAACCGCAAGAATAGCTGCCTGCGGGGGATTGATAATGGCTGAAAAATTCCTAATACCGAACATACCCAGATTAGTGACAGTAAAAGTTCCTCCCTGTATTTCTTCGAGTGCAAGCTTTGAACTCCTGGCTTTTCCTATCAGATCTATCCTTTTCCTGGCAATATCTACTATTTCCAGATTATCGCATGAAAATATAGTCGGGACGATCAAGCCTTCATCAATAGATATAGCCATGCCTACATTGACATCTTCATAAATAATATAATCATCTCCCTGGAATGATGAATTGATCTCGATATTATCCCTGAGAGCAAGGGCCGTAGCTTTTAATATAAGGTCAGTAAAAGTTATTTTAACCTCATGCTTTTTAAGAACGCCCTCTTTTAATTGTTCCCTGAACTGCATAAGATTGGTGGCATCTGCTTTTGCATTTAGCACTATATGAGGTATGGTTGATTTTGACAGACTCATTCGCTGTGCTATTACTTTTCTTATACCTTCAAGTTTTACTGACGATCTTATCCTCATACTGCCGGAAACTTCAGCACCCAAAGGCACGGCTTTTACCCTTCCCTTATTATAGGCTACTATATCTTCTTTGATTATCCTTCCTCCGGGACCGCTCCCTGGGATCCTCTCCGTTTTCCAGTCAATACCAATATCTTTTGCAGTTTTTCTGGCCAGTGGTGATATTTTAATACGCTGTTCTGAAGTATCTGCTTTTTTCACATCTGCAAGGATCTTATCAATGTCTTCCTTTACTATTCTCCCCCTGGGACCAGATCCTTTTACCGTGTTGATATCAATATTTTTTTCACCAGCGATCTTGCGGGCAAGTGGTGAGATCTTTATTCTACCATCAGCTGCTTCAGGGTCCTTTGCTATACTGTTTGCCCCTGCGGTATCTGCGGAGGGTTCAGTAGCAGCAGATGATTTTTCCTCCCCAGAAACTGCCGCTGTAACTGATACATCAGTCTTGATATCCCCTGCAGGGGTCTCTGAAGGTGTATCAGGAATTTTTTCATCCTTCTCCCCAATATAGGCTACTGGCTCGGTTACAGGCACTTCATCACCTTCAACTTTAAGAATCTTCCTTAAAATACCTGAATTATAGGATTCCACTTCCAGGGACACTTTATCTGTCATAACCTCAAAGAGGATATCACCTTCTTCTACTTTGTCCCCTTCTTTTTTGTGCCATTTTTCAATCTTTCCGGATTCCATAGTTAGGCCAAGTTTTGGCATTATAACTTCATGCATGTAAATATCTCCCTAAATCATTATTTAACATCTATTAAAAAGCTTATTATAGTTTCTAATACTTTTCTTATCAATAAACAAAAATTGCATTGTTTATCATCTTACTTTCTTAAAACATACTGTTTATTCCTTCTTTTATCCTCCTGGCACTGGGAATCATTTCATTCTCCAGGATAGGACTGTATGGTACCGGACAATTTCTCCCGGCGACTCTAAGTATTGGTGCATCCAGCAGATCAAATGCTTCTTCCGCTATCTGTGCGGCTACTTCCCCCATAAAGCCCCCGAATAAAGGAGCTTCTTCAATACACATCAGCCTGCCTGTTTTTTCAAGGGACCTTATTATTATATCAGTATCCAATGGTCTCAATGTCCTTAGATCGATTATTTCACATTCGATGCCGTTTTCCTCTTTTATAGCAGCCGCTGCTTCAAGGCTTTTATGGACCATAAGGGATGTTGCCACAATTGTAAGGTCCTTTCCATCTCTTTTCTTGTCGCCCTTCCCCAATGGTATCTGATAGAGCTCTTCGGGTACATGCTGAATATATTTTTTATTTTTATAAAGCAATTTATGCTCGATAAATATAACAGGATTATCATCCCTTACAGCAGATACAAGTAGTCCCTTGGCATCATATGGGCATGATGGCATGACTAC
>JALHTA010000416.1 GCA_022865545.1 Actinomycetota bacterium
TAGGGGAAGATGTACCCAGCCGTGCAGGATGAAATTTGCGCTTATCGCAGGTACCCGGGATGATTTTCATTACCTGACTGATGAACCGTCATATCTCTTGAGTAAAAGCGATCTTTGCACCCTTAATATCCTTCCGCAGGTAATAAAATCAGGAGTAAGAGCCCTTAAAATAGAGGGGAGGATGAAGTCACCGGAATATGTAGCTATAGTCATAAAGATATACAGAAAATATATTGACCTTTATTATAATGATCCGGGAAATTACAGGGTAGAGGAAGGCGATATCTATAAGCTTACCCAGATCTTTTCCAGGAAACTTGGAAACGGTTACTATAATGAACGTTCACCCCGGGATATAATCACTGCTGCTAAATCAGGGAGTATAGGAAATCTCATGGGAAGGATCTTTAAAATAGATCATGAGAAAAATGATAAAAAGAAAAAAGAACATGGAAGCATAGAATCGATTCAAATAAAGAGCAATTGGCCCATAATAAGAGGGGATATACTGGAAATATGGACAAAGAAAGGCAATAAAAAAATAAATGTTGAAAATATAAGGATTATTGATAAAACCAATGGTAAATACCATTACAGCATAAACCTTTCGGATGGAAGGGACCTATCTTTAAAGGACAGGGTCTTTAAGTCCTTTGACAGCAGACTTAATGAAGAAGCCAGGGCAGTTTTTAAGGATGCTTCTATGTATTTAAAAGACTTAACAGTAGATAGATCAAAAAAGAATGATAATATCATTCCGGATGAAAAAATAAATGATTACCTGCAAAGATTTCTCAAAAGAGATAGCTCCGGTATTAAAAAAGATATAAACGATATACAGGATAAGCTCATAGGTAAAAAGCCACTACTCACTGTCAATGTGTATAATATGCGACAATTAAAAATGGTTTTAGGGGCAGGTCCGTTAAATATTGTCTATTGCTGCCCGGGCGGGGCCCTTGACGGAAGCATTATTGAGACGCTTGCCGATCTAAGATCAAAAATTGGGGAACCGGGAAGAAATATAATAATCGGTACCCCCCATATCATTTATGACAATGAACTCAAAGATTATGAAAAAATAATCAAAAGACTTATGGAAGAAGACTTATGTTCCTTCAGGGTGTCAAATCCCGGTATTCTGGAAATATTTAAAAATACCGGGTTTAGCGGAAAAGCAGCAAGACTCTTTATTGGAAGCAGCTTTAATAATTCCAATACATTATCAGTGGAATTCTTCTTGGATCTACTGGATAGCGCAGAAACTGATCTTAACGGACTCGAGTTTTCACCTGAAATAAATGAAGTAGAAATAAAAACACTTATAAGAAACTTAAAAAATCTGCATGGAGAAATGAACGGTTTCCTCTTTTCTGTATTCGGACATGGTTTTTACAGGATCATGACTGCAAGGTATGATATAAACTATTATAATAATAAGCCTGGTAAAAAGGGTATAAGCGGATATATAGAGGATCAAAAAGGATACCGTTTTCAGATGGATTCAGGTGAAGCCGGAATTACTATGATATATAATTCAAAGAAGATATGTACGATTTTTGATCTTGACAGCATTCTGGGATCCGGTATAAATAATATAATTATAGACGGAAAATTTATGGAACCGGATGAACTGCTTAAAGTTACTGACCTATATA
>JALHTA010000417.1 GCA_022865545.1 Actinomycetota bacterium
GCCGAATAGATCCCTTCGGTCCCATAGATTATTGGCAGCCTGTCCCCTATCTTGACCGCCAGTTCCTTTGCCGGATTAGCAGAAAGTTTGGTCCTCCTGTTATAAATGGAAGCTTTTTCCTTTATAAGGTCAAGCGCTTCTTTTACATCACTTTCATCTATATCAATAAGGCCCAGTCTGCCCATTGCAAGATATACCGGAAAGAAAAGATATCCTATTGCTCCCCTCGGCTGCAGGCCGGAAGGTATATTTAGCGTTGAATAACCGGAGTCCCCGGCAAGATCTTTTAGCTTTCCGCCTGAACATTCTATGAGAATATAGGCATCACGCCCGATCGCCTGCTTAAGTGCTGAAATAGTCTCTTCGGTATTTCCGGAATAACTTACAGCCACTACAAGCCAACCTTTGCCTACAAAAGCAGGAAGATCATAGCCCTTTACTACTTCAACCGGGACCTTTATTTCATCTGCCACCAGCGTCTTTATTATATCTGCTGAAAAGCCTGAACCTCCCATACCGAGGATCGCTACTCCCTTAAACTTAACAAAACCGAGTTTTGAAAGGTCTGCATTTTTAGCTATATTTTGTGCCTCTATAAGCTGCTCATAGAAATCTTCTTCGGCCTTTAGCATACCGGTTGGATCCAATTCCTGTATTTTTTTTAGATCATCGAGATCGTTCATCGTCTCCCCTTTATCCTAGATCACATTTTTATAGTTTATAATATCCTTAAATATCAAGGGTCCTTCTTTAGCCCTTTATCCCGTCCATTATCTTCTTTCCAAGTCCCTGTAGATATTCAGATTTTTCACTACTCTGGCCCTCGCTGTATATTCTTACGACCGCTTCCGTGCCTGAGGGTCTTATCATCACCCAATTGCTTTCATCCAGAGGATATTTGTACCCGTCAATTGTAACAGCCTCACCTGCCCCTGCGTCTTTTAAAATCCTGGGGGTACCGTTATCAAGTATTGAGACAAGCTTCTCCTTCTGCTGTATTGTTATCCCGTAATCGGTCCTCTGAAAATCAAAATAGCCAAACTCCCCGTAGATATCTTCAAGTATCTGGTTTGGGGTCTTTTTCTCGTGGCATATTATCTCAAGCAGCCTCAGTCCCATTATCATACCGTCGCGTTCAGGAATATTTCCATATGACCAGAGACCGCCGCTTTCCTCTCCGCCCATTATTACTCCGCCCTCAAGTATCTTTTCCCCTATATATTTAAACCCTACAGGAGTTATCTCAAGTTCCAGGCCGAATCTGGCGCAGATGCGGTCTATTATTGAAGATGTAGTCACGGTCTTTATTACCCTTCCTTTTAACTTCCTTCGCTGTGCAAGATCACGGAGTACCATTGCAAAGATATGATGAGAGCTTATATAATTACCATCTTCTCCCAATGCCCCTATCCGGTCGGCATCGCCGTCAAGGCAGATCCCGAACTGGCATTTATTTTCTTTAAGCGCTTCTACCGCCTCATTAAGATTATCCCCTATTGGTTCGGGATTTAAATTTCCAAAACCAGGATTCATTTCAGCATGTATCTCTACTATGTTTTTGGCGCCAAAACTTGATAGTATTTCGGCGAAGATCTCCTGGCTTGCACCATACATAGGTTCAAAAAGAAGCTTGAGATCAAAACCTTTAAGGATGTCTGCATCTACCTGCCCCAGAGCATGGTCTATGTATTCACCAGTAAAGCTATCTTTTATTATATTGCCAGAACCACCTTCGGTCTCCCCTGCCGGGATCCCGGATCTTCCATAAGAAGAATTGACCTTTTCAACCTCATCTTCGACATCACCTATTATGTCCATTGTGGCCGAACCGCCAAAGGGAGCCTTTATCTTGTATCCATTATAATGATAGGGATTATGGCTCGCAGTTATCATTATGCCAAGATCGGCTTTTCTATTTACTACGGCTGTAGACAAAGTCGGTGTGGGAGTTATTTCAGTTGAGAGAAGTACCTTTATATCATTTGCACCAAAGACATCTGCAGCAGTACGTGCAAAATGATCCGACATAAACCTTGTATCATAACCAATGACCACTAGCGGTTTCCTGCCTGCTACCATCCTTTTGAGATAGTTACAGACTCCGAGTGTCACTATCCTTACCCTCTCCATTGTAAAGTCGTCGGATATTATGCCTCTCCAGCCATCCGTTCCAAATTTTATTTTTTTAACTTCCATAAATATTGTCCCTTTTTATATCGTTTTTTCTAGCAGCTATAATGCCTTACTCTTCAAATAGTCATAATCAGTTTTTACCATTATTTCTATAAGCTTTGCAAAGTTAACCTTTGGTTTCCATCCAAGCACTTTCTCTGCCTTACTGCTGTCTCCTACAAGCAGGTCCACTTCTGCTGGTCTTAAGAATTGGGGGTCCATCTTCACATATTTTTCCCAGTCAAGATCCAGACATTTAAATGTAGTCTCCACCCATTCCTTTACAGTATGGGTCTCCTGGGTACTGATGACAAAATCATCTGCCTTGTCCTGCTGCAGCATTAACCACATCGCCTCGACATAGTCTTTGGCATATCCCCAGTCTCTTTTCGAGTCCAGGTTTCCAAGATAAAGCACATCGGTAAGTCCCAGTTTTATCATTGCTGCATGATATGTAACTTTCCTGGTAACAAATTCAAGACCCCTCCTGGGTGATTCATGATTAAAGAGTATTCCGCTTGAACAGTGCATATCATAGCTTTCCCTGTAGTTTACGGTCATATAATGCCCATAGGCTTTAGCCACCCCATAAGGGCTCCTTGGATGAAATGGCGTGGTCTCTTTCTGGGGGACTTCCCTTACCTTTCCAAACATCTCAGAACTGGAAGCCTGGTAAAATTTAATATTCTTGTCCATATGCCTCATGGCCTCAAGTACCCTGGTCACTCCGATTCCAGTAAATTCACCGGTAAGTACCGGCTGTTTCCAGGAAGTGGGTACAAAAGACATCGCACCAAGATTATATATCTCATCGGGCCTGGATTCCTTGACTGCATCGATTATGGAAAGCTGGTCCAGGAGGTCGGCCTGGACAAATTTTAGCTTATCTCTAATATGTTCGATCCTGATGAAATTCTCTACCGAGGACCGTCTCACCATCCCATAGACTTCATATCCCTTTTCCAATAAAAAATCTGCCAGATAAGATCCGTCCTGTCCCGTTATTCCTGTTATGAGAGCTCTCAAAATATCCCCCTTGCTTGATATTCTTAATCCTTTGCCATATTTATTATAGCTTTATATTTTAAAATTTTATCTCGTCTTCTTCTATGCTTGAATTGATGTTTATCTTTATTCCACCGTTAAGGATATTGCCTTTAGCGATCTTTGCATTATCTCCTATAACCGAGACTCCGCCTATGCTGACATTGTCTCCTATTTCGACATTATGGGAGATTATGGAATCTTTGATATGGCAGTCCTTTCCTATGCGGCAATTATCAAATATTACTGCGCCTGATACTACTGAACCGCTGTCTATACGGCAATTATTTCCTATCACTGAAAGAGGCATTATTTTTGCGCCCTGCTCGATAATCGTACCACCCCCGACTAATACAGGTCCGGACTCAAAGCTTTCTTGCTGGTACTTAACATTCTTCCCAAGATAGATCTCATCAGTTAGTTCCGGATAGGGATAATCATATTTTATCTTCCCAAGTGCTATATCATGATGGGCGGCAAGATACTTTTCAGGGGTCCCGACATCAAGC
>JALHTA010000418.1 GCA_022865545.1 Actinomycetota bacterium
ATATATTTTTCATTTTTTAATATTCTGCTTACAGTAGAAGTATTCCATCCACCGGAATAGCCTTTTTTAGTTGGAATCTTGCTCCTATCTAGATCTTCTACTATTTTGGATATACTTTTTCCATTTATAAATTCCTTAAATATTTTTTTAACTACTTCTTCCTCATCGGGATTGATCTTATGGACCATCCCATCATATTTATGCTGCCCTTTTTTATTTACCCTAAACTTTCCGGAAGGTTTTGTGTAATAACCATATACATTTTCACCAGCACTATAACCTCTTAATTTCTTCATGGTGACACACAGGCCTCGGAGTCTATTGCGGAAAGAGGATAAACCCAAAAGATGCGAGATCAACAGAGAATCTGGCAAGATATATTATAAGGGCATCCTTTTCACAAGAGCGGATGAAGTATCATCCCGATGAGGCGAAGGTAACATATGAGTCCAAATACGGAAAAGAGGTAAAAGAGTTTAGCTGTCTTGAATGGATGGCAGCCCTTGTCTCACATATTCCGGACAGAGGTGGGCAGACCGTTAGATATCTGGGTTATTACAGTAACGTCACCAGAGGTAGATTAAAAAAAGAAGGAGATGAGCCCGAGACCCATATCATAGAAGATGATAATCCCGGTGGTCTTAACAGGTCCTGGGCAAGGCTTATACAGAAAATATATGAGGTCGATCCCTTGGCATGCCCCAGGTGCGGGGGAGAGATGAGAATAATCGCGTTTATAGAAGATTATAAGATTGTTAAGAAAATCCTGGATTACCTGGGGATATATGAGTTTGGTAAAAAGAGGTCGCCTCCCAGGATAGAAACTTGCCCTGATGAGTTTGATGATTATATCCGGGATGATTATATAGACTGCGACCATGTGTGTTAGGACGATTATAGAGTTGCAGGATACTTGTCTGTCATAAAATAGACCCGGACGGGGTATTTTTCTAATTTATTCTTCCACTCTGCGTATTTCCTGCTTCAGTATCATGATCTTTATGCTTTTTGAATCCGATAACCCTTAAATACGTTAACTTCTAGCTGTTTATAGAATGGTGATCCAGAAGCAAATTCCTATAAATTATGATAGAATTAAAAAATAATAAAGATTTAATCAAGATGAGGCTTGAAGATGTACACACAGAAGACATTAAAAAAAGCAGAGTTAAGAAAAAATGAAAAAGAAGCTTTAAAGGAATTAAAAGAAAAAATACTTGAAAGATTTCCTGATGTCAGGATAGTGCTATATGGTTCGAAGGCAAGAGGAGATTCTGATAAAGAATCAGATATCGACTTATTAATACTGGTTGAATCAAAGGTTGATACTAAACTAGAGGAAGAGATATTCCATATCTCATATGAAATAGAACTGAAATATGATGTAGTATTTGGAGAAATAATTGAAAACAAAGATTTCTGGGATACTCCTTTAGCCAATGCCATGCCCCTGCATTGGAATATAGACAGAGAGGGTATTGCTATATGAAAAAAGAGTGTATTGATCTAGTAAAGTACCGGTTAAAGAAAGCTAAAGACACCCTTTCTGATAGTAAAGAATATATGGAAAATGCTACCCTTGAATCTACAGTAAACCGTATTTATTATTCTATGTTTTATGCAGTCAGTGGTTTGTTGATAACTTTGGGATTATCATCTTCTAAACATTCTGGAGTTCTATCAATTTTTAACAGAGAGATTGTAAACAAAGGCCATTTAGAAAAAAAGTGGGGAGAATTTTATTCCGATATGTTTAAAAGAAGACAAAAAGGTGACTATCAGGATTTTGTTGAATTTCAAAAACAAGATGTAAAAGCATGGCTCAAGAAATCAGAAGAATTTATTGATAAGATTAATGAGTTAGCATTAAAGAATATGGAAAAATAAAAGTTTTGTGTGGAGTATAAATATTTCTAAATCTCCCCAAACAATACTGGCACTGATTTATCCAATATACATTTAAGGTTGGTTTAATTATTATATTTACATGCTCGTATAATAGTAGATTCGCTTGTGTTTAACTCTCTGGCTATCTTATCATGAGACATTCCCAGAGCATGGAGCTGCTTTGCTTTTAAGGATAATTTCTGGTACAAGGGAATCTGAATTACTGGTAATATATTTATATGAGTGGATATTTCAGATATGGTTCGAATTGGTTGCGTCCGGGTCCGCCAAGACAAACCAAAGTAATAAATCAAATCATATTGGAGCCAGTAAGCGGCAACATGGTGGATCCATGTTGTCACAGGTTCTGAAAAAACGGACTGAGCTTATGCGAGGGAGTCTGCGTCACTCTATTTAAAAGGCTCTTCAGATTCAGCCACCCTCAGTTCTTTTTTCTCTTTTAGTGTTTTAAGATAAGACATGATAGGTTCAATAATTTCAGGATTTTCCAAAAGATAGTCGGTAACCCTATGTATTCTGTACTCTAGAAAATATTCAGGAGGAATATTAAGTCCTTTTGCAATGACTTCAATTGTCCTGATAGGTGGTTGTTTTGTCCTATTTTTTAATTTACTGAAATATGTAAAATTAAATTTAGTCTTGCTGGCCAAGCCTCTAAGTTTGACTTTATTTTCATCTAAAATCTC
>JALHTA010000419.1 GCA_022865545.1 Actinomycetota bacterium
AAGAAGAAGACAGACATTAATGATATTATGATCCTCGGGGGTAGCAGGATAGGTATGCTTACTGCTAAAGAGATAGGTGCCCAGAGCAATGTAAAATTAATTGAGCTGGACAGGGAAAAGAGCTATCGCCTGTCAAACTTATTGAACAATACGCTGGTTATTAATGGTGACGGCAGAGACATGAACCTGTTAATGGAGGAAGGTATAAAAAATATGGATGTCTTTATCTCAGTAACCGGTGATTCTGAAACTAATATCCTGTCATGTGTGCTGGCAAAAAATATGGGTGTAAAGAGAACAATAGCTGAAGTTGAGAATATGGATTATATAACTCTTGCAGAAAATATGGGAATTGATACAATCATTAATAAGAAACTGGTTACCGCAAGCCGTATATTTCAATTTACTACAGGTGAGGTTGTCTCATCAATCAAATATTTAACAGGTACTGATGCCGAAGTACTGGAATTTATAGCAAAAGAAGACTCAAAGATCATAAAAAGCCCGCTAAACCAGATCAACTTTCCGGAAGGCTCTATCATTGGCGGCGTTATCCGGGATAAATCAAGTTTTATAGCTAACGGATATACCCATATACAACCAGATGACTTGGTAGTAGTATTTGCGCTGCCTAGCGCAATAGGAAAAGTTAGTAAGTTTTTTAATTGATTTCCTGTATGATTAATTTCAAAGTTGTTGGTTACATATTAGGGGTATTATTGATTATTGAATCGGTTTTTATTTCTCTATCGGTTCCCGTTTCATTAATATATGGAGAAAGTGATTATATCTATGCATTATTATCTTCCGCCCTGACTCTGCTGTTTGGATTATTATTGTTTCTTATTTTTAGAAAATCTGACAAAAGTGTCGGAAAAAGAGAAGGATATATTATAGTCAGTCTTGGCTGGATAGTATTCTCATTCTTCGGGGCACTCCCGTTTTATATCTCAAAAGCGATCCCTTCATATACTGACGCGTTTTTCGAAACGATGTCCGGTTTTACTACCACAGGATCATCAATATTAAGATCAGTTGATTTTGGAGCCCTTTCCCATGGATTGCTTTTCTGGAGGAGCCTTACCCAATGGCTGGGCGGTATGGGGATAATTGTTTTGTCGCTCGTTATATTGCCAATATTAGGTATCGGCGGAATGCAGTTATTTGTTGCGGAAGTACCGGGGCCAACCCCTGATAAGTTACATCCGAGGGTTAAAGAAACTGCAAAACGCCTGTGGGGTATATATTTTATATTTACTATTACCGAAATGCTTTTGCTAAGAATAGGAGGGATGAGTA
Source organism: Actinomycetota bacterium (assembly GCA_022865545.1). Lineage (GTDB taxonomy): Bacteria > Actinomycetota > Humimicrobiia > Humimicrobiales > Humimicrobiaceae > M55B120. Next base: position 1,300 of record JALHTA010000419.1, read on the forward strand.
TTTTTGATGCAATATGCCACTCATTTACCACTATGGCTACAGGCGGGTATTCAACCAGACCTGAAAGTATTGCTTATTTTAACACCCCTTACATTCAATATGTGATAATTATTTTTATGTTTTTCGCAGGAACAAATTTCACATTATCTTATTTTGCGATGCATTTTAAATTCAGGCAGGTTTTTAAAAACGAGGAGTTTAGATTTTATGTCTTTTTTATCTTACTATTTGCGGTTATAATAACTTTGATATT
>JALHTA010000420.1 GCA_022865545.1 Actinomycetota bacterium
ATTCTCATGCTCAATAAGCTCTGGTTTTTGGTAATCTTTTTTTTCTTCCTTTTTCATTATTATCCCCTTATTTATTTCAATCAATATTTAGTTATTATAGTTATAATATAATTTTGTTATATATATTTCTAAACAAAAATATCAAGCTATTAATTTAGTCTACTTTATGAACTAGTTTTGTAAAATATTTGCTATTCTGCATATTACGGTCACATCCGGACACTGATTCCGGAAACATCCGGACAGCATAACGGAATTATCCGGACAGCATTCCGGTAACATCCGGACACCTTGTCGGACTATTTAAAAATTTGCTACCCTTAGGCTTTTAGATAACTAAACCTAAGGGAGGAAAGAACCGATGAGGAGGACTAATATGCTAAAAGCAAAAGAGATCTTAAGGCTTGATAGAGCCGGACTGTCACTGAGAGATATAGCTCAGTCAACAAGCTGCGGAAAGACCACAGTATCAGAAGTGCTTGGGAGGGCAAAGAAGTCAAAGATATCATGGCCTATAGACTTAAATGATAAAGAGCTTGTATCTCTACTCTATCCTCCTGCATTAAAACCTTCCACAATGCCCGAGCCAGATATGGAGTATGTATTCTATGAGATGAAGAAAAAGTCCGTAACACTTATGCTTCTATGGGAAGAATACAAGGAGACCTATTCCCACAGCCTCATGTACAGCCAATTCTGTAGCCGCTACAGAGACTTTAAGAAGACAAATAAGCTTACCATGCACATAGAGCACAAGGCAGGAGAAGAGATTCAGGTGGACTGGGCTGGATATACAGTCCCCTATGTTGATAGGCAAACCGGAGAGGCAAAGGTTGCATATATATTCGTGGCAGTGCTTCCAGCCAGCGCATATCCATTCGTGTATGCATATGATGATAGAAAGCTTGCCAACTGGATAGATGCCCATGTCAGGGCATTTGAATACTTCGGAGGAGTATCAGCGGTACTTATTCCCGATAATGTAAAGACTGCAGTAATAACCCCTGATGTTACAGAACCTGTGCTTAACAGAAGCTACAATGACATGGCAAACCACTACGGGCTAGCTATAGTGCCGGCTAGAAGCCGGCGGGCCAAGGACAAGGCCGCCGATGAGAATATGGTGGGAAATGTATCAAGAAGGATACTTGCCCCTTTAAGAAACATGAAATTCTTTTCCGTATATGAGATAAACCAGGCTATAGAAGCCCAGCTTTTAAAATTTATCAGAAGACCGTTTCAAAAGATGGAGGGAAATAGGATTACTGCATATGAAAAGATAGATAAGCCTGCTCTTAGACCCCTTCCCAGCCAGAGATACGAGTACTGTGACTGGAAGGAGGCAAGGATTGCCTACAATTACCACGTAGAGTATGAAAAATTCTACTACAGCACCCATTATTCCTATGCAGGGAGCCCCTGCTTTGTAAGGGCCACCAAAGACACCATAGAGGTATTTGTAGACAGTGTAAGGATTGCAGCACACAAAAGAAACTACAATAAGGGTAAAAGATATACCACAAACCCCGAGCATATGGCAGAATCGCACAGGGCGGTATCAGGCTGGAGCACCGACCGCTTTATCTCCTGGGCAGAAAGCATTGGGCCCAATATGGGCGAGTTTGTAAAAAAAGTCCTTTCCGCAAGTGATTATCCCGTTCAGAGCTACAGATCATGCATGGCTATAATGAGCCATTCCAAAGAAACTTCCAATGAGGTCATGGAAACAGCCTCAGGGAAGGCGCTTGACCTTGAGATACACTCATGTAAGTATTTTAAGATGCTGGTAAAGAAAGAGGGGGCAAAGAAAGAGAATGTAGAACCTGAAAGGATAATGGCCCATTCCAACCTGAGAGGAAAAAATGCTTATGCGGGAGGTGGTATAAATGCTTGATGGTCCCACCATAGAAAAGCTAAAGGAGATGAGACTAAAAGTAATGGCAGAGATGCTTTCTGATCCTGATAGCTCTTTAAGAGAGTTATCTTTTGAAGATAGACTGGCCCTCATGGTAGAGAAACAGTGGCTTGCCAAAAGAAATGCCAGGATTAAAAGACTCATAAGGGATGCGCGCTTTCCCATAGATGCATGTATTGAAGATATCAGATATCATCCTGACAGGACCATTGATAAAAAGACGGTAAGTACATTATCTACCTGCACCTATATCGAGAAGAGATTAAATGGAGTGGTATCAGGGAGAACTGGTTCCGGTAAATCTTTCATAATATGTGCCCTGGGAAATGCTGCCTGCAGAAAGCTCTACCAGGTTAAATACTACAGAATACCTGAGCTACTTTTGGAGATAGAGGATGCAAGGGAAAGTGGGATGTATTTAAAATTTATGAGAAGCTTTCAGAAGGTAAGACTTTTAATCTTAGATGATATCGGGCTTAAATCATATACCATAGAAGAAAGCAGGGATATACTGGAGATTGCTGAATCAAGATACAACCGTGCTTCAACCATACTGTCTGCTCAAGTTGAGCATTCCAAGTGGTATGATCTGTTTGCAGATCCCACCATTGCTGATGCCATAATGGATAGGATTATTCACAATGCATATGTACTACCCCTTGACTCCAAGAAGTCCATGCGCCAGGTAATGGCGGAAGAGGATAAGGGGGTTTTAAATTAAATGATTAAAATCTATAAATTTATTGAAAAGATAACTCTACTGATGTAGAATTTTTAACATCCGCAAGGTGTCCGGATGTTGCCGGAACTGCTGTCCGGATGAATCCGGAATTGGTGTCCGGATAAGCCGGAATATGCAAATAGTTCTCCAGTCATCCCAACTATGACAAGAAATAAATCATCTAGCGCATTGGCATTTTTATGGATACAGTCATACATTAATTTCTTATCTATAACTGATGGTTGTGGATTTATTTCAGGATGAGTATGCCATTCTCCTA
>JALHTA010000054.1 GCA_022865545.1 Actinomycetota bacterium
ATTAGTCTTTATGATCTTTATACCGAGGTTTTCACGTGCTGATTTATTAGCTCTGCTGATAACTTCCTGCATTTTTTCAGAAACGTTTATACCTTTATGAAGCCTGGCATTAATATTTATTATTGCTCCATTAGATTTTGGTAATACCCTTATCTTAAGATTGTCTACATCCTTGAGGTCGGCTATATCCTCCTGGATCTGCTGGGAAGCGCTTCTTATAGTGATCATTGCTTTTCCATCACTTACCGAAGCCACATTTGCTGTTCTTAATTTTCTCCTATAGAATTCCAGGATCAAAAGCGCTATTGAGACTATTATGATGGCTACAAAGATAATTGCCATTAAATGTATGTTTGTGTTTTCAATATAATACATTATTCTTCCAAATATATCTGCCCAGTCAAATAGGGTTGCATATATGTTTACGACTATAACTATTGATGAAATAACTAAAACCAGTAAAAGTATGATAATAATGATCTTATTAAATATATTCATTGTGTGCCCTTTCCATGGTGCTTATTTTTAATTTAAGTGAAAATTTTCTTTTATCAATAATAGAAGAAAACTATTATCTATCATTATAGGCAGTTTTTATACCTGAATCAATTTTTTTTACTGATCTTTGCCCATTGGTCGCGCAGAGTCGAAGTCCTGTTAAATACGATATTATCTTCAGTTGTATCCGGATCCACAGCGAAATATCCCAATCTCTCAAACTGGTAGATATCTCCGGAAGCTGCCTGGACCAGGGAAGGTTCAAGCCTGCAATCGGTGACTACTTTGAGAGAATCAGGATTAATATTATCCTTATAATCTCCAGACATTTGAGTTTTCAGTGGATTTTCTTTCAAAAACAGACGGTCATATAGTCTTACTTCCGCCTTGATAGAATGCTTAGCTGAGACCCAATGAAGGGTAGCCTTTACTTTTCTTCCATCTGGCGCATCTCCACCTTTTGTCTCAGGATCATATGTGCAGTGAAGTTCGGTAATATTTCCATCTTTATCTTTTATGATATCATTGCATTTAATGAAATAAGCATATCTTAACCTGACCTCTCTTCCAGGGGCCAATCTAAAAAATTTCTTTGGAGGATCCTCCATGAAGTCTTCCTTTTCAATATAGAGTATTTTAGAAAATGGTATCTTCCTCTTTCCCGCAGACAGGTCTTCGGGATTATTTATAGCATCAAGTTCCTCAAAATTGTCATCAGGATAATTATCGATGACGACTTTTAAGGGGTTTAGAACTCCCATTACCCGTGGTGCTTTTTTGTTTAAGTCTTCCCGTACAAAATGTTCAAGAAATGCTATATCTATGGTACTGTCTGCCTTTGCTATTCCTATTTGTGAACAAAAATTCCTGATTGCTTCAGGTGTATATCCTCTCCTCCGTATACCGGAAAGGGTAGGCATCCTGGGGTCATCCCAGCCATTTACATACTTATTTTTCACTAGCTCCAGAAGTTTTCTTTTACTCATAATAGTATATGTCAGATTTAATCTGGCAAACTCTATCTGTCTTGGACGGTGTATCTCTAATTGTTCCAAGAACCAATTATAGAGTGGACGATGGTCCTCAAATTCCAAAGTACATATTGAATGAGTAATATCTTCAATTGAATCTGACTGGCCATGTGCCCAATCATATGTAGGATAGATGCACCAACTGTTACCTGTCCGGTGATGGGTCTCGTGAATGATCCTGTACATTATGGGGTCACGCATATTAAGATTGGGAGAAGACATATCTATCTTTGCCCGGAGCACTCTTGAGCCATCTTCATATTTACTGTTTTTCATCTCCTCAAACAATTTAAGATTTTCTTCTACTGAGCGGGACCTGTAAGGGCTTTCTTTTCCAGGAGTTTTAAGGGTTCCCCTGTATTGTCTTATCTCGTCTGCAGTCAGGTCGCATACAAATGCTTTGCTCTTCCTTATAAGTAAAACAGCATATTCATATAATTCTTTAAAATAATCTGATGCATAATATTCCCGGTCTTTCCAGTCGAAACCAAGCCATCCAATATCTTTCTTTATGGACTGTACATATTCAGATTCTTCTTTTGTGGGATTCGTATCATCAAATCTCAAATTGCACTTACCATTGAATTCATCAGCCAAACCGAAATTTAGGCAAATGGATTTCGCATGTCCCATATGCAGGTATCCATTTGGTTCTGGTGGAAATCTTGTATGGACCCTTCCGTTATTCTTTCCTTTTTTCAGGTCGTCTCTGATGGATTCTCTGATGAAGTCAGTTTTCTCTTGAATATCATCCATAGTAATTCTTTCATGAAATATATAATATCCGGTTAAAAATAAGATTATATTTTAGTTAATAGGACAATTCTTGTCAAAGCAAGTATACTATATGCAAATATAACTTATTTAGCAAAGGATAAATCCAACAAGATGAACATTTACGAAAAATCTCTGGTGCTGCATAAAAAATATAAGGGAAAAATAGATGTAGTATCCAAGGTAGCTACAAAAACAGAAGAGGACCTATCCCTGGCATATTCCCCAGGAGTGGCAGAACCCTGCAGGGAAATATTTAAGGATCCCTCCACACTAAATACCTATACATCAAGGGGCAATATGATAGCTGTTGTGTCTGACGGCTCTGCAGTTTTGGGTCTTGGAAATATAGGGCCGCGTGCAGCCCTGCCTGTAATGGAGGGTAAATGCGTCCTCTTTAAAAACTTCGGTGGAGTATCAGCATTTCCAATATGCCTGGACAGCCAGGATGTAGACACTATAGTAGAGACAGTAAAACTACTTGAGCCTACATTTTCGGGCATAAACCTTGAAGACATATCGGCTCCCCGCTGCTTTGACATAGAAGCAAGGCTAAAGAAAGAGACCGGCATGCTGACATTTCATGATGACCAGCATGGTACGGCAATAGTGGCACTTGCTGGACTTTTTAATGCATGCAAACTGCTAAAAAAAGATATAAGGGATACAAGGATAGTAATAAATGGGGCAGGTGCAGCAGGTACCTCCATTGCAAACCTCCTAAATTATATAGATGTAAATGATGTAATAATGTGCGACTCAAAAGGTATAATCTATCAGGGCAGATGGGATCTAAATGTATACAAGCAAGAGATCGCCGAGATAACCAATATAAAAAACATACAGGGTAGTCTTGCCGATGCAGTACTAGGAGCAGATATCTTTGTAGGGGTATCTGTAGCAGATGTATTAAAGCCTGAGATGATCGCTAAAATGGCAGATAATCCTATCATATTTGCCCTTGCAAACCCGGAGCCGGAAATATCACCAAAGCTTGCCAGGGCCGCAGGAGTCAGGATCATGGCAACAGGTAGAAGCGACTTCCCAAATCAGGTAAACAATGTACTGGCTTTTCCCGGTATTTTCAGGGGAGCACTTGACGCAGGTGCAGATGAGATAAATATAGAGATGAAGCTAGCAGCAGCAAAGGCAATTTCTGATATAATATCCGGTAAGCTATCATATGACTATATAATACCAAAACCGTTTGATCCAAAAGTCATGCCGGCCGTTGCAGTAGCTGTAGCAGAATCTGCAGTTAAGACAGGATATGCCAAAGAAGATATAGACATAGATAAGATAAGGGTAAAGGCTGAGAAGATAGCCGGGATCAAATAAAGATTTATAAGGGGGGCAATGGACTGCAGGGGAAGAATACTTAAAGCGCTAAACACTGAGATCCCGGATAGGGTACCGACCTTTGAGCTTCTTATTGATGAAGCAAGCATTATAAAACTGGCAAAACTTCTTATTAATGGATCTACAAATACTGGAAATATAAAAACAAGATTTGGAGAAGAAAGCCAGAGGTCCCTTGAACTCCACTGCCAGATAGCAGAAAAACTTGACCTGGATTCATTGACGACTTATTTTTCAACAGGCCTAAATAGTATTGATGATAATATTGCAGAGGATAGGTTTGGGACAAAATATCACCTTTCAGAACATGGCCAGCCTCTTCCATTCGAGGGCCCCATAAAAAGTCTTAAAGATACAGCCGGATTTGATATGGCAAAAAGCTTAAAGGATGAGGATTTTGAGGGACCCAATTATATTATTAAAAGAGCAGGTGGTAAAAGAGCTGTTTTCCTGCTTTTATCTGATCCATTCAAGCTTAGCTGGAAGCTTAAGGGAGGCATGGAAAACCTTCTTCTTGATTATGCGCTGGAGCCTTCACTTGTCCATAGGCTTGCCGCTATAACCACAGATTTTAACCTGGCGGCAATAGACTATGCAGCCAGTATGGGAATAGATGCCATTGCTGTTGAGGGAGATCTTGCGGGGAGTGAAAACCTTATAATGTCTCCGGACCATTTTAAAGAATATGTAAAACCATACCTGGCAAAAATTGTAGAATATTCACATAGTAAGGATCTTAAGATAATAAAGCACTCTGATGGTAATATCTGGCAGATCCTTGA
>JALHTA010000421.1 GCA_022865545.1 Actinomycetota bacterium
CAGTTAAAGTCTTCATTTTTTATATAATTAAAATAATGATATTCTTAAATTAATGCTTTATCATTATAAAGCTATATTTCCTAAAGTCAAAATAACCATCAGCTGCTATTTGATAGTGACTTCTATGTCATTGTCCCTGATATATACATCATTTGTAGTTATCCTGAATGAAATATTTCCCTCCCCCGGAGCTATGCCCTTCAGGCCGACAATAATATTGATGGAACCACCTGGCTCAATAGAATACTGGTCGCTCACCCACATATAGATACCCCTGCTCATGCCTGGTCCCTGATCGATATAACCTTCAGGACCAACATCCACAAACTCTATATTATCCGGCAGTTCAAGTTCTACGGAACTGATCTGGATCTCTCTTGAGGCGCTGTTTTCTATAGTAAACTCGATTCTGAACTTCTCTCCGAAGTCAAATTCATTTTTTTCAATATTATGATCTATGGCAATGATCTTCTTGAATGATTCTGTGATTTTATTTAGCAGCAATAACTCATCATATTTTGCAATATAATAATATTTACCGGCTGGCTCATAATCAAATGCAAATCCGAACAAACCATGATTGCCGACAAAGTACACGGGCTTTCCATTTTCAAAATCCTTTTCAGCATTTTCAAGAGTATATTCCGGCCAGGTCGTATAATAAAACCCAATATTTTTATAATCATACTCATACCTGGCCATAAATATTCCGACATTTCCTGAAAAGGCATGTACATACAGAGAAGCGCCATCCTCTATGGTCCGGAAGACCTGGTCCCAGAACCTATAGATATCGGAAGGCTTTGAACGGTCCAAATTCCTATATGACAATGAAACCTGAGATATTGGAAACAGCATAAAGGTAATAATAATAGAAGTTATTAAAAAATACCTTATGACTCTATCGGCCCTGAGCAGCTTCTGTCCCCTCAATGACCTGTCAAATGCAAACATCGATAAATTAAAGATCAGAAGGAATCCAAATGATATAAATACCGATACAATGATCATCGAATCGATAACATAATTATCGTTTGCAAATGGAAGATAAAGGGGTGGGACCATTATATTAAATATTATAAAGAGAATAGAGCACATCCCCAGCTTCCAGTTTTTCTTGATGAGATAGGCCAATCCTGCAAGCGCTATTATAATAAGTACGGGACCGAAACTATTATAAATTATCATGATATAATCCCATACTAATCTCAGGATCTCACTTACCGGTTTATCAAAAAAATGCCCGCCATGGATCTCGCCGGAAATGTCCCTTCCCGTGAGATAGTAAAATAATTTTTTAAGGTCCGTTACTACTCCATAACCCTGCCTGGACCTTATTAGAAGATATGAATATGAAAATAGCGGCAGTATAAAGAATAATATTGATAAAAGTACCGTTTTTGCTCTTTTAAATATTTTTGGATCAGAGATCAACACAAATAAAAAAATTGCGGGCACCACAAATAATGCAATTGGGTGATTTGTAAGACTCAGGCCAAGGCAAAAGAAAAACAGATATAAAAATCTCCTATTGCGTACCTGAGTATAAAGAACCGCCGCATAGAGGACAAGGGCAATAAAAAAACTATTTAGTGTATCGAATTCAAGCCTGGTCGCTACATGCCAGAAAGGATAAAGGAAGGCAAAGATAAGTGATGCTGCAATTCCTATTAAATTCTTTTCTACCAACCGGTTTATTGAAAGAAATAAAAACAGGATGGTAAGGCCTCCAAAAACTGCGGAAAAGAGGTTTAGCCTGAAAGCAAGATCCCCCAATGGAAGGAAGGTGAATAGTTTTCCAAGAAGGCTGAATACCGGATAACCTGTCGGCACCATAACATACATCTCCGGTATCTGAAGGGCATACCAGGTAGTATCTCCTCCGATGAGCTTTCTTTCAAGGGTCAGCAGATAAATAATAAATGGTATCAGAAAAGACAGTACGGCAATAATATAAAACTTTATCTTATTAATATTTTTGATTTTTCTTTCATTTAGATCCATATTTTTCCAGACCTCAGTAAATATCTGAATATTCTATTATTAAACACATGCAAAAAGGCTGCCTTTACCGGAATTTTGCGGTAATTCCTGATAATATATGATTATTTTATTGTCTTTCTTCCAGATAATATCTCAGTGCTTTTTTCCATTCGTCCATGTCCCGAATCCCTGCTTTGCGGAGATTTGCATTATCAAGTACCGAATATCTGGGCCTTATCGCCCTTGCTCCGAATTCTTCACTGGAAACCGGTATCACATCTATCTTCATATTCATTGATCTAAAAATCTCACAGGCAAATTCAAACCATGAACAGCTGCCAGTATTAGTCATATGATATAGTCCGTATTTACCGGTCCCTACCAGTTCGGATAATTTCTCCGCAGCATCCACAGTGCTTGTAGGTGTAAGCATCTGGTCATCTACCACTCTTATCTCTTTTTTGCTTTCTATAATCTTTAACATAGTCTCTACAAAATTCATATTTCCCTTGCCGACACACCCTGCATGGCCGTAAAGTCCGGAAAGCCTGATAAGGTAGTATTTATCAAGCATATATTGTACGACCCTTTCTCCTCCAAGCCGGGATATGGCATATATACTCAAAGGTCCGGGGCAGTCATCTTCAAGATACGGGGTTTCCTTGCTGCCATCGAATACATAATCGGTAGAAAATTGCACAAGAGGTATATCCAGTTCCCTGCAGATTCCTGCAATATTTCTTACCCCTCCCACATTTACTCTAAATGCCTGTTCGATCTCATCCTCGCAAAAATCCACATTGTGGAACGCAGCTGTATTTATAACCAGATCCGGTTTGGAATCAACGATTTTACCAAGGCTGCCGCCA
>JALHTA010000422.1 GCA_022865545.1 Actinomycetota bacterium
ATCAATACGACTTTTTACTTTTTCTACTATTGCTTCAACTTCCACCGGAAGTATTCCGCCATTTGTATCACAGATACATACAAAATCAGCTCCAGCATCACCGGCAGCCTCAAGAGTCATCAAAGCATATTCAGGATCCTCCTTAAAGCCATCAAAAAAATGCTCTGCATCAAAATGTACCTCGCTGAAATAATTTTTTAGATATTTTATCGTATCAGAGATCATGGACAGATTATTTTCTATTGTAGTCTCGATCACTTTTTCGACATGTGATCTTGATGACTTTCCTACAACACAAACACCATCTGCTCCGGAATCAATGAGGACTTTTAAGTTTTCATCTTTTTCTACTTTTATGTCCTTATATCTTGTCATGCCGAAGGCCATTATTTTTGAATATTTGCATTTATGTGACTTTAGCTGGTCAAATAACTGCATCTCCTTGGGATTTGATGCTGGAAATCCGACCTCTATATAATCTATGCCTATATCATCAAAACGTTCGATAAGCTCCAATTTATCCTTTACCGAAAATGATATATCCGCTCTCTGGACCCCGTCCCTTAGAGTAGTATCATATATATAGATCTTATTCTGTTTTTTATCTTTTTTCTCTGTCATCTAGACCACTTTCCAAAAGTTTCGTGTATGTTTTATTTTGACTTTGTTAGCTGCTGCCTTGTAAACTTCATATAACCCCCGCTTGAAATAACTTTCTGTATGAAATCAGGCAGTGGCGGGACCTTGAAGGTCCTGCCGGTTGTAATATCTTTTATCTCACCATTATCAAGGTCTATCTCAACTTCGTCCGTATCTTTTATATGCTCGCTTGCCTCTATACTTACCAGTACGGGCAGGCCTGTATTTATTGAATTACGGTAAAATATACGGGCAAAAGATTTTGCGATAATAGCCTTTATACCGCTTGCTTTTATAGATAAAGGCGCATGCTCCCTTGAAGAGCCGCAGCCAAAATTTTCACCGCCTACTATTATTTTTCTTTCTTTTGCTTTTTCCTTAAAGTCCCCATCAAGATCCTCAAAACAATGCGATGCAAGCTCTGCCTCATCTGTAGTATTTAGATATCTTGCAGGTATTATCACATCCGTATCAACATTATTGCCATATTTTATTACTTTATCCTTTATTATCATTATATAACCTCCTCCGGTACTGCTATTCTTCCGGCTATCGCAGAAGCGGCGGCTACTGCCGGTCCGCTTAAATATACTTCGCTCCCTGGATGTCCCATTCTTCCTACAAAATTACGGTTAGTAGTCGCAATCGCTCTCTCTCCTTTGGCAAGTATTCCCATATGGCCTCCCAGACATGGACCGCATGTAGGAGTACTGACCACGCACCCTGCCTCGACAAATATCTCAAGCAGACCGCGTCTCATTGCTTCAAGGTATATCTTCTGTGTAGCAGGTATTATTATCGTCCTCATCCCCTTGCCTACTTTTTTACCTTTCAGTATTTTTGCTGCCATCTCAAGATCCTCCATCCTGCCGTTTGTGCAAGACCCTATAACTACCTGGTCCAGTTTAATGTCTGCCACTTTTCTTGCTTCCCTTGCATTTGAAGGAAGATGAGGCGCTGCTACCTGGAGCTCAATATCAGAGCAATCTATCTCATATACTTTTTTGAACGGAGCCTCAGGATCGCTCCTGAAGACCTTATAACCGGTTTTTCCTTTTGATCTCATATACTCTTCCGTCTTTTCGTCTACTTCAAAAATTCCGAATTTTCCACCAGCCTCAATAGCCATATTTGCCATTGCAAACCTTGAATCCATGGATAATCCTCTGATGGCAGGTCCGGAAAATTCCATGGACTTATAAAGAGCACCATCAACTCCTATCATACCTATGGTATAAAGGATGAGATCCTTACCTGTTACCCAGTTTCGCAGGTTCCCCTTATAGACAAACTTTAATGTAGAAGGCACCATAAACCATAGTTTTCCCGTGGCCATTGCTACTGCTACATCTGTACTCCCTACACCTGTAGAAGCGGCGCCAAGCGCACCATATGTACAAGTATGAGAGTCTGCTCCAATTACCAGGTTTCCAGAAAGAACCAGTCCCTTTTCGGGTAGAAGGGCGTGCTCTATACCCATTTCTCCTATCTCGAAATAATTAATTATGTTTTGTTCGCCCGCAAAATCTCTAAGGATCTTGCATTGCTCCGCTGACTTTATGTCTTTATTAGGGGTGAAATGATCCGGTACCATCACTACTTTTGTATTATCAAAAACCTTACCTGTTCCAATTTTCTTAAACTCTTCTATTGCAAGGGGCATTGTTATATCATTGCCAAGAACGATATCGACAGATGCGTTTACTATTTCCCCCTCTTCCACGAACTTTTTTCCACAGTGATCTGCCAGGATCTTCTGGGCCATAGTCTGTGGTCTCTTGCTATCACTCAATTTTTTCTCCTTTATTATTATCCGGATCTACAAGATCAGCATGAACGCTTCTTAACTACCGGCTTTTAATCTATTTGCTGCATCAATATATGCTTTTATGCTTGCTTCCACAATATCAGTGGAAATACCGCTGCCCATCACTTCA
>JALHTA010000423.1 GCA_022865545.1 Actinomycetota bacterium
CCGCAAAAGCAAAGTTAACCAAAATTTCAAAAGCTTTTTTTATCCTTACGGGTGCCTCAGCTGCTGGTATAGTCGTAGGCTCAGTTCTTCATAACCTTGTATATGCACTCTTTATAAAACTGTTTGGAGAAGGCTTTTGGGCGGGTATGGTTGATGAGCCAGTATTTTTTATTTTTGCTACAATTGTATGTCCTATAGCCTTACTGGTTGGCATAATTGGCGGTATAGTCTTAATAGCCAAGAAGAAATTAATACACCAATAAAAAATAACTAAGATTTGGCTGGCCCGGGTTGCGAAATTTCGAACCTTTTCATGAGAGACTTAATTGATTTGTATAATATATTATAACCTATAGTGAAGTAAATTTTTAATAGTTCAAACAGCTCTAGGAATTCTATCTAATTCAGCTTCAATTCTCCCTACTTCTTCTCTTAGATCAAACTCATCCTGTATACCCATCCAGAAATCTGCAGAGTTTCCAAAGTATCTGGATAATCTTAGAGCGGTATCAGCTGTTATCCTACGTTTTCCTTTAAGGATCTGGGATATACGGGTAGCAGGCATCCCAGTATCCTTTGATAACCTATAAGCACTAATGTCAAAAGGTTTAAGAAACTCCTCTAAAAGAATTTCTCCTGGTGTAATGTTTTCAATTTTATTCATAATCTTTTTCTCCTAATGATAATCTGTTATCTCAATAAAACTGGCAACTCCATTTTTCCAATAAAAACATATTCTCCATTGTTTATTAATTCTAATACTAAATTGGTCTTGTCTATCTCCTGTTAATTTTTCTAGTTTATTTCCTGGAGGAATTCTTAAATCTTCTAAATCTTTTGCTCTATTTATAATTATTAACTTTCTTAGTCCAATCCTTTGAATATCTCTGGGTAATTTCCTGGAATATTGTTGTTCCCAAATTTTTTCAGTTTCTTTGTCCTGGAAAGAAATTATCATAGGAAAATAATAACGCACTACGTTAATAATGTCAAAGGTTAATAGAGCGATAGTTGGCTGGGGAGAGAGGATTTGAACCACTGATAATATTTTAATTTATTGAGTCTGTATTAGATGGTGCCCGAGGCCAGAATCGAACTGGCACGAGGATTAACCTCAACGGATTTTAAGTCCGTTGCGTCTACCAATTCCGCCACTCGGGCTAACCATTTCGCGAAATAAGTATTGTTATAATACCTGACGGATTGTCTGAATAACAATACCTAAAGCAACCAAAATAATTGCTGACTTATATTATCAGAATTCGGCAAGGCTGTAAATAATTCCATCCAAAATATCCTGCTCGCTCACAATCAATATTTTCCTATCAAGCATCTTTAATATTTCCAAAAGTATTGCAGTACCGCTAATTATGATATCAGCCCTGCCCGGAGCAAGACCAGTGATCTGCTTGCGATCCTTTAGATCAGTTCTGCATAATATTTTATATATATCTTTAATCCACTTGTAGGAAAGCTCATGCCTGTGTATCTTTTGCCAGTCATATTCATCCAACTTAAGATCAATGGCTGCTAGTGTAGTTATGGTACCCGCCACACCTGCTATCCTCATATCTTTTTCCCCTGCGATATTTTTCACTACTTCCCTAATGCTTGATCTTATATATGACTCGAGCCGTTCAAGCTCATCTCTTTTTGGCAAAGTACCCTTAATAAACTTTTCGGTAAGGACTACGCTTCCGATATTTAAACTCCTTGCCATATCTATATGCGGTCCGGTTTTTGACCCAGTGTCGCCCAGAATAAACTCCGTACTTCCTCCCCCGATATCAAGAACAAGTATTTTTTTAAACTGGTCCTCCGGAGACAGGCTTAGATCCTTTGATGCTCCATTAAAACTAAGACATGCTTCTTCATTTCCTGTGATAGTATCGATCATTATTCCTGAATTTTCATATATATATGAAGTAAACCACTGGCTGTTTTCTGCTTCCCTGATAGCGCTTGTACCGACCGCCCTGTACCTTAATACATCATGCTTGTTCATCAGGTCCTTATACCTTATGAGGGTTTTTAATGTATCATCTGCAGAGGACCTTGAGATCTTTCCGGTAGAACCTATATTACGTCCGATTCGGGTGATCTTCATGGTTCTTTCAAGCACTATAGAACCTGAATCAGAAAAGTCAGATATCAGGAGCCTGGTCGAGTTTGTGCCAATATCAATTGCTGCGAGTATCATTAATGTGTTTGAATAAGGGTAGTATTACTGATCAATCCTTGATCTCCTCATTATAGAATATCTTAATATTTCCCCAGAGGTCATTATTTCCATAAGACTTATCATTATAGATATCTTCTTGAGGAGTATCGGTTTGATCATTTTTTAATATTACTGATATATTTTTTTCATCGCTTTTGGTCATATTAAACTGTTTTCTAGCTTCAAGCTCTATGCCTTCCTCATTGTAAAGGCTCTTTTCCAATGCCAGCAGTTCGATATTTTCATTTCTATAATAGGATAATTTCTCTTCGAGTTCGGTTATTCCCTCTCTTTTTTCGATTATTTGTTTGACCTGACCAATTGAGGCAAATACGGTGATTATCATAAATAGTAGAGTGACTGCAATAGCAATATTAATTTTTGCTTTTCTGGATAATCCGCCTATTACTTTAAATTTATTTTCCATAATAAATATTTTGCTACGATTTTAGTTTCTATAGTTCTAGAAATCTTAGAAACTAATTAAACCTTTTTTGTATTATTGCTGTATTTTATTTATCCAAAATTTTATATAAGTATACCAATACCACAAGATTATGCCAATACCAGCTAATTTTAGAATAATACCAAAAAATATAAACATTGTATTTGGGTATTAATTTTATTAAAATATCAACCTGTATATAAAATTATCAATATGAATTAAAATAAAAATAAATATAATTATATGTCATGAAAGACATTCCCTTATTTTCTTCTAAAACACAGAAATCTATTGCCAAGCAGGTGCTTATCGGATTTGCGGCGATAATACTTGTAGGTTCAATAATATTATCTCTTCCACGGATGACTGTAAGCGGGGATATATCATATATTGATGCACTTTTTACATCTACCTCCGCTATTTGCGTCACAGGCCTTATCGTCCAGGATACTGCCAGTTATTTTACGGACTTCGGTAAGATAATAATACTTCTTTTTATCCAGATCGGGGGCTTGGGCATAATGACTATCGGTTCGATCTTTGGCCTGATGCTTGGAAGGAAAATACATGTCCGGGATAAATTCTACCTTCATTCCAGTTTTGGTTCAAAACACACTTTCAGTGCAGGAAAATTCTTTATGCTAATAGCAGGTGTAACCTTTAATATTGAATTTATCGGCTTTCTACTAATGGCTTCAATATTCTATTTTAAATATGCATACACTATTCTTGGATCTATGAGCGCAAGTCTCTTCCATACTATTAGTGCATTTAATAATGCCGGTTTTGCGCTTTATTCTAATAGCCTGGAAGCTTTCGGTTATGACATATCCTTAAATCTTCTTTTTATGATCCTGATATTTCTTGGGGGAATAGGTTTTCCGGTTATCTCTGAAATAATCACCTATAGGAGAATAAGGCGTTTCTCATTACATGCTAAAATTGTACTTTATACTTCTGCCTTTCTTATAGTTGCAGGAGCCATAATGTTTTTTCTAATGGAGTTTAATAATCCCCAGACCCTGGGGGATAAACCTCTTTATATTCAAATATTAACCAGCCTTTTCCAATCTGTGACCGCTAGAACAGCTGGATTTAATACTATCAGTATTGCATCCTTGAATCCTTCTACCCTCTTTTTCCTTTCCCTTTTGATGTTTATAGGAGCTTCACCGGGAGGTACAGGCGGCGGTATAAAGACCACTACTTTTATTACAGTGGCTGCTGCAGGAGTTAGTTCTATAAGAGGCAGGAGCAGCGTCAATCTTTTTAAAAGGAGGCTTCCCGATAATGCTATTTACCGGGCATTAACACTAACGCTAACAGCCATAGCTCTGGTAATATTTTCAACAATAGGGCTTCTAGTATTTGAAAATTGCTCCCTTAAAGATGCTCTTTTTGAGG
>JALHTA010000055.1 GCA_022865545.1 Actinomycetota bacterium
AGTAAAGTTATAAAACTTGAAGATGGCAATCCTGTGGATTTTTTGATGAATGATAAATGCGCAGCAGGAACCGGTCGATTCCTGGAAGTAATGGCAAGAGCCCTTGAGATCGATCTTGATAGTTTTGCTGATATCTTCCTTTCAACTGACGGACATGTTGATATATCTTCTACATGCACAGTATTTGCAGAATCAGAAATAGTGTCCCTTATAGGACAGGGAGTGGATAAGGAAAAGATAATCCGCGGACTTATTTATTCAATAGTCTCTAAAATGACTTCCATGGTCGAAAGGATAGGCCTGGAAGAACCTGTGTGTATGACAGGAGGAGTTGCAAAAAACCTGGGAGTTGTACACGCCCTTGAAGAAAAGTTGAAGGTCAAGATAAAAATACCTGATGAGCCCCAGATCACAGGTGCATTAGGGGCGGCATATCTCGCTCAAAAGATATGATAGTTTCTTAAATTTATTTATATTTATTTTTAATTTATATTTATTTTAATTTATATTTAATTTAATTTATAAGAATTATGAGTCAATATTTCCATGATAAATTTTAAATTATTCGTAATGCAACCACATGCTGATTATTTTTACTATTCTTTCTTTATTATAAACTTGATAAACGACTCTATGTTTAATATTGATCCTTCTTGAATAAGCACCTGATAAGTCGCCTATTAATTTTTCATAAGGAGGATAGCTTGCAAAAGGATTTTCCTTCAATGTTGACAAAATATTCTTTATTTTCTTTCCATAACCTGCTTTAAAGGCAATTCTTTTATCTTTTAATCCCTGCTTTGTGTACAAGATCTTGTACCAATTACTCATCGGCATCTTCAACCAACTCATCAAGCGGTACTTTTAATCCTTTCATAATTTTTTCCCGCATCCCAGGAATTGAGGATAGATACAACGTTTCCTGCATTGAGCGAAAATCTTCCTCTGATAAAACAACTACATTGCCCTTCTTGCCAGTAATATATATGGGCTCATGGGTTGTAACTGTATCTTTCATTATTTTAAAAAAGTTCTTTCTTGCTGAGGTAGCATTTAGTATAGTCATATTCATTTCTCCTAACGTACATGTTCCGGTACATATTATATTATAAAATTTTTTATGTCAAGAAATCAAATTGCTTTTGTCAGGAATTAAAAGTGCACACTTATTTTAGGATTAAAAGACAGGATAAGTAACGGATACGGGATAGCTGTATCACTGTCTACTGTATTCCATCAGCTTCTTTGCCTCTTGAAGCTGGCTTTCCCTGCCCGAGATCTTTCCATTTAATTTTAAGGCAAATAACTTTTCAAGTACTTCTTTAAACTTACGGGAAGGCTTGTACCCCATATCTTTAAGGTCTTCCCCGCTTATCTCAAGACTTATGCCAGAAAGCTTTTCAAAATATTTCTTTATATTCTTCTTATATTCAAGACCCCAGCTGTGGGCGATAACCTGAAGTTCGACCGGATAATCACCAGTGGTCCTGTAGAGCTTATAATTATCCTTAATCGGATCTTTTAATTGCTTCCTTGCCTTATCCATATATTTTCGGACTTTTAAGATGATGGCCGTGTCCTTCTTTCTTACCTTCATTCTTGTGCACCACTTCTCAATCGATGGATTTTTCATATTATCAAAAAGAAGGGCCAATAAGAGTCTCCATTTTTTTACTTCTTCCCCTGTATGGATTTTTAGCTGTAAGTGGGAACTCAATGCTTTTCTAATGGCCGTGACAAATGATTTATCAATAACTGACTTTAATCCGATTTTATTCAGTGCTCCAATATCATACAATCTTTTTATGGCACTATATGGCTTTTCTTCATTAAGTATATGGGTAAGCTCATCCCTGATCCTTACACCGGTCAATTTAGAGACTATATCCATATTTATAGTGGTTATTGCAATATCCTCGGTCTCCCGGTCCATTACAAAACCAAGCCTTTTCTCAAAACGGACAGCCCTGAATATCCTTGTTGGATCTTCTATAAAACTCATTTTGTGAAGTATCTTTATTTTCCGGTCCTTAAGGTCCTGTCTCCCGCCAAAATAGTCGAGTATTTCTCCATAATTTTTTTTATTTAGAGAAAGTGCAAGACTGTTTATAGTGAAGTCCCTTCTTGCAAGATCCTGTTTTATGCTTCCGGACTCAATACTTGGAAGTGCAGCCGGTTTATTATAATACTCTACTCTTGCAGTAGCAATATCTATATGCTGGCCGTTCTCAAGCACAAGGACAGAGGTCCCGAATTTCCGGTGGATCTCCAGTTTGGCGTCAAATCTATCAGCCAATTTCTGTCCAAACTCTATGCCGTCTCCTTCTACTACAATATCTATATCATAATTAGGGATACCAAGCAGTGCATCTCTTATGATCCCCCCTACAAGATATATATTTGCTTTAAGTGACTTTGAAACACTGGATACGACTTTAAGGATACCTTTTAGATCAGGTGGAAAGAATTCTATTATCTGTTCATAATTTCTACCATGCAGATATCTTAATACGTCTTTCCTGGTGATTATTCCCACTATTTTCTGTTTCACAACAATAGGGACCCTCCCAATACCATTTTCGATCATCAAGCTCTGTATGCTGTTTATACTGGTTCCAGGACTTGCCTTTACCATATTATGGGATTTAAATCCCTTTACCGGAGCATGGGAAAGACCGTGTTTAATGGCTTTATCAACATCTTTCCTGGTTATTATCCCGGCAAGTAGTCCAGTCTTTCCTATTATTGGAACACCCGAATGACCGAATTTTTTCAGCATCCTGTCTACCTGTTTTATGCTGTGATCCTGGGATATGGTCCTTACCGGGTAAGACATTATATCTCTTGCAAGGAGAGGCTCTTCAATATTTTTCTTAAGGGAATTTATAACTTTTTTTTCAATCCCTTCAAAATCTATAGCACTTAGTACGGCAGATGCTGCCTGAGGGTGACCTCCCCCGCCAAGAGGGCCCAATACTTTAGATACGTCTACACTCTTATCATCATTTCTGGCAACTACATATACTTTTCCCTTCATCCTGGTCCAGCATATGACTATGCTTATTTCTTCTATCTGTGAAAGCTTCCTGGTGAGTACTGAAAGACCCTCAATATAATGGGGTGTATCTGCCCATGAGATCAATATCTCTTTTTCATTTACTTTTATTTTTTTTGAGTTAATGATCAATTTTTCTAAAAGTTCGTGCTGGTCAGGAGAAAGGGACAGATTTAAAAACTTAAGGGCTACAAAAAGATCGGCCTTATTTTCTATTAAATATGCAGCAGCTTCAAGGTCACTTGCAGAGGTAGAAGGATAAGTAAAGGAACCAGTATCTTCATATATCCCTATTAAAAAAAGTGTTGCCTCCAGAGGTGTTATTGCCACCCCTTTCTTTTGAATATATTTGAGGAGGATAGAGGTAGATGCTCCTACGTCCTCCGAGTGATCATTTTTTGCCTTTAGGTTATTCTGAGTTTTAAAATGATGATCATAGATGATCACTTCTACCCCGGGATTATCAAATACCTTCTGCGCCGGACCTATTCTCGTCTTAAGCCTTGTATCTATCATTATCAGCTTTTTAACATCCTTAAATTCTATATCTCCTGCCTCAGCCAGCACGGGAAGCTCGTCCTCGTAAAGGGATATAAATCTACGGACATTAGAGTTTATGGCAGTAGGAAGGACTATAGAGGCTGTGGGAAATAGCTTTTTTGCGGCAACCATGCCGGCAAAAGAATCAAAATCAGCACTTAGATGGGTAACAATTATTTCCATAAACAATAGTAACTATTATAAGTATATTAAAATAATGTTTTTGAAAATTATATTAAAAATATCTATATATCAAAAAAGTGCCGTTTAGAAATATTTATCATAGCTGATGATTTCTGTAAGTGGTTTTCTTCCCCTGATCGACGCTTCTCTTGCTGGATAGCCGAGAGGTGTAAGGGCCACTACTTTTACATCTTTAGGGACCCCCAATATATCCTTGACCAGCTGTTCTTTAAATGCTCCGATCCAACAGGTCCCCAATCCTTTTTCGGTAGCGGCCAGTATAAGATGCTCAAGTGCGATCGCAATATCTATCGGGTAACTGTTCATATATCCGCCCATCATTCCATAAGCTTCTTCTTCTTTTGCGCAGGCAGCTATTATCACCGGTGCTTCTTCTAAAAATGTCTGATTATTGCAGGCAATAGCAAGGTCCTTTATTACTTTTTTATTTTTAACTACTACAAGCTTCCAGGGTTGAAGATTTTTTGCTGATGGTGCCTTCCTAAAAGCCTGCAATACATAATTCAGCTTGTCTTCCTCAATCTCCTGATCTTTATAGGAACGGATGCTCCGTCTTGTCTCAATAAGCTCCATCAATGTGGTAAAACTCTTCATGTGGACTGCCCCCCTTAAAGTGAATTGAAATTACTGATGGCCAAAATCTAAATACAACCATATATTAGCACCAGCTATTTTTTTAGTAAAACTCTTTTTTGTATCCCTTTTAGTACACCTTATATATAGTGGAAGATTGGCGCTGTTTAAACCAGAGAGGTCAACTTTCAGAGCTGCTAGCGGAAGTATTTTTAAGTACAGCTAGCCTATAAAGGTTTACCAGTCTTGAGCTAATGTCTCCCGGGACAGATCCTCTTATACTATGAATATCTATTTTTTTTACCGGCAGTATCTCTATAATTGAATTTGTCAAAAAAACTTCCATCGCATCTATGAGATCGCGGTAATGGATTTTTTTCTCCCTTACTTTAATATCATTTTCCCTACAGAGGCCGATCACTGTGCTTCTTGTCACTCCGGGTAATATATTCTGTGAAAGTGAAGGGGTATACACTGTCCTGCCCCTGACAAGAAATATATTTGTAACCGCCCCCTCAAGTACCAGTTTACCGGCAGTAAGGAAAAAAGCCTCATATGCATTCTTTAAGAGAGCTTCATTCTTTGCATAAAGATTCTCAAAATAATTCATAAGCTTATGAGTATAAGCTGGATTTCCTGCAGGTGTCCTCTTTATTGTAGAGGAAACCAGATCCACACCTCTTGAATAAAAAACAGGAGGAGGGATTTGAAGTTTTTTTGTGATTATAATAAGTGAAGTATTGTATTTACCACTGAAGCTAAAATCGCCCAGATGCTCTCCTCTTGTTACCATTATTTTTATATAGGCATCACTTTTCAGTAGCCGGTTTTTTTTAAGAGTCTTTTCTACAGCTTCCCTGATATGATCCTTATTAAAATCATAATTGAATCTTAATGCCCTGAGACTTGTAAAAAGCCTGTCCAGGTGGCGGGAAAACATAAAGATATTTCCCCTATAGCTTCTCAAAGTCTCAAATACTCCATCACCAAAAGCAAAACCCCTGTCTGATACCGGGATTTTTGCCCTGCTGGATAAAAACAACTTGCCATTGATATAAGTATACTCAAACATAACCATGCTCCTGGAATAATAATTTCACATTAAATTAACTTGCACCATATCATATTACCGGCTTCTATCTGCTTAAAAGATTTTCCTTTTTAAAAAAATTAAGAGTGTCCTCCAGGGCAATACCCTTATCCAGGGTCTCCTGATACTCCATCATAGGTTCAGAATCTGCTACAATACCTCCTCCGACATTATAATAGAATCTATCATCCTTTATTATAAAGGTTCTGATGGCAATATTTAAGTCCATGGTGCCGTCAATTGATATATACCCTATTGAACCTGTGTATACACCCCTTTTTGAAGGTTCCAGCTCATCTATTATTTCCATGGCTCTTATTTTTGGTGCTCCGGTGATCGACCCGCCCGGAAAAGCCGCTTTTAATATATCTGCCGCATCGATTCCCCTTTTTACTCTTCCAATTACAGTAGAGACCGTGTGAAAGACCCTTGCGTACTTTTCTATTACTGCGTGCTCGGCTACATCTACAGAACCATAATAACAGAATTTTCCAAGATCATTACGTTCAAGATCTACAATCATATTAAGCTCCGCGCGATCCTTTGGGCTTTCTGCAAGTTCTCTTGCATATTTCGCATCTTCTTTACAATTCTTACCCCTTGGCCTGGTCCCCTTTATCGGTCTTGTCTCTATTTTGTCACCCTTTTGATAGAGGAATCTTTCAGGGGAAGAGCTACCAATAGCAAATTCTGGAAATCCAAGATATGCAGAAAAGGGGGCGGC